>JALORD010000476.1 GCA_025459145.1 Pirellulaceae bacterium
TGCTTTCGGGCGGCAGCGGCGAGGCGCGCCCCGCAATTTTGCTCCCCCGACTCGACGGATAACCGATGTCTTCCCCCTTCCCTCAGCCGTCGGTCGGAACCGATACCCCCGAAATCGGACAAGTCCATGTTCAGCGGCGGAGGTCCTGGCTGCTGTGGTTAATCCTGGGCGGAGTTGCTCCGATCATCCTCCTCTGTTCGGGGGTGCTGGCAATTGGCATCTGGTTTCAGGTGCAGCGTTCGGCAGCGGCTCGCGCGGTCCAGGCGGAAGTTGACCGGATTCACGCCGCCGGAGAACCGATTACGAGCGCCGACTTGCATGCGTACCACCGCGTTCCGGACGGAGTCGCGGACAGTACGGCGCTGTGGCTAACGGCCTTGCGGTCGTTCAACGAAGAGAAATTCAACGCCGATTATCAGGCGATTGCGTGGTTCGATTCTCGAGGCGAGGCGCCGCTGACCGAAGCGGAGCAGAAATCCGCCCAGGCCTTTCTCGCCCAATACCAGGCCACGATCGATGCCACGCTGGCTGCCGCGCGGGCCGGCGGCGAGTGCCGACTCCCCGTGAAGTTTGAGGATGGTATCGCGGCCCTCTTGCCCGATGCGCAGCGGATGCGGACGCTCGTGCGCATTCAGGCCCTGCGGGCACGGCTCGCTGCCGACAAGGGTGACACGGACCAAGCGATCGAATCGATCGAAGCCATCTTTGCCGCGAGCCGAGCGATGGGGCACCAGCTAACGCTCGTCGAGCACTTGGTTCACGTCGCGACATCCGGCGTCGGATACGCGGAACTGGAGTATTTGCTCAATCGACAACAGCTCACCGACCAGCAACTCGCCCAGCTGCAAACGGCGGTGGCCAGCCTTGATCCGCACTCCGGATTGACCGACGGCATGCTGGGCGAGCGGGGGATGGGATACCACACGTTTCACCTCTTGGACGTGAACCAACTGGCGAGTGGAAACGTTCAGCCGCCCCAGCCGCGGGGCAAAGGGACCTTGTGGCGCCCCGCCGATTGCCAGTTCTATCTGGAAATGATGGCCGAAGCGATCGACGCGTCGCGCGAACCTTTCCCGGCGTCGCTGGATCGGGTGAATCGGATCGACGCCAAGATGAAGTCGGTAATGGCCAGCGCTAACCCGCTCGAGAGGATGAACATGATGACAACGTCGCTCATCATGCCGGCCATGAGCGCTGCGTTCACAGCCTCGGCTCGCGCAGAGGCGCAGCGCAATCTGTCGCTGCTTATGATCGCCGCGCGGAGGCAACAGTTGGCTGCAGGCACTCTCCCGAGCCGGCAGGACGAGCTTGTTCCGCAGTTCCTCCCTGCGACGCTTTTCGATCCGTATGACGGCCTGCCGCTGCGGGTCGTCGTCGACCCCGATGGGCTGCGGCTATACAGTTCAGGACGCAACCGCGTTGACGATCTAGGAAGCGACGCAGAATCGCCCCGCCTCGAACCGGATATCGTCGCGCGTTTGCGAAATCAACCGGGACCACTTGAGGCAAACGCGCCATCTCCTGACGGTGCTGAGCCGTCCGAAGCTTCACAGGCAGATGGCACTATGCCGCCTGATGTCACGGATCCAATGCGCTAGGTCCAGGGGGTGGGGGAGGCGGGATCGGCCCGACGGCACCGCGAGGCTCGGACAGCCCAGCCGCTCCCGCGGGTGGTCGTTCGAGCGGGCGATAGGCCTCGATCGCCGAGGGGAGCGACTTGTAAACAATCGTCCCCTTCGCCAGGCGATTCTTCCAGTTTTGAATCGACGAGCGAGAGCCCTCAGGGCGTTTTTCGGGTCGGTAAAACTCCATTGCGCCCGTGATCGCGTAAAGGTTCTGAAAGGCGAGCACGCGGATATCCATCTGCTCGCTTTCGAGGTGTCGGACGAGATTGGCGGCGTCTTCTTTGGCCAGCTGTTCGGGGCTGTAGCCCTGCAAAAGCCGATAAAGATCCCCTGCTTCAATCGGACGGGTCCGCTCCAAGACCTCTTTGATTTCCAGGTGGGCGCCACGCTGCATGGCGTCCCGCAGCGAGGCAAATCCATAGACCCAGTAGGAATACTGCTGCGGATCGTTCAGCTCTTTCAGAATTGGTTCGAACTCGCCGAGCGGAACCAGGCACCGCGCTGCAAGCGAGCGAATCTCGATTCGCGGTTGTTCGAGTGTTTCAACCAGCGACAAGCTGAGGGGCTTGTCTTCAACCAGCACTCGATCGAGCGTAGCTGCTGCCTGCCGCTCGATTTCGCGCAAACTGCGAGCATCGATCCATTCAGGCGGGGCAAACGGGCCGTAAGTGTCGGGTGGATCCGATCCAGCGTAGATGCGGACATGTCCTACCGGGATCTCGACGCGTGAACCCTCAGCCTCATCCCACGTGACGCGCCCAAAGGTATTGAAGATCTCCACGACGGGAATGGGGGGCCCGTCCTCGGGGTTGGCGCCGGGCGGCAGAAACTGCTTCACCGAAATGGCCACCGCTGAATCAGCATCAACCAGTGTGAGCAGACCGCGCACCCCTGCCAAATCGAGTTCTACCTGGGCACCGGCGGCGCCCACGGTGACCGCCATGATACGGCCATACTCGATCGCCAGTCGTGAGGGGCCATCGGCCGCCGGTTCAGGCAGAGCCGCGGCGGACTCGCCGACGAATGTGACTTGCACGCCCGAGGCAAGCGCAATCTGCGGCCGAAACACCGGCAGGGTCACGAGTTGCTGTCCAGAGAGCAGAACGCTTCGCGAAGGGACCCGTAGCCAACTTCGGTCCCCTTCGGACCAATGGGCAAGTACCTGATCGTCCGAGAGGAAGCGGCCCACTTCGATGGGAGCACGGGGCATCGGCGGGGCCGCAGACGGAGCAGGAACGACCGGAAGCGGCTTCGACGCTGAGGGATCGTCCGCCAAAGCCGCGTTAGGAGCCTCTGGAACGGTCGGGGTCTCAGGGGGCATTGGGCTATCCACCTGATCCCCCGTAGGTGCTGGAGGTTCGATTGGGAGCACCGGCGCTACGTCACGATCGCTTGAATTAGAATTTGCGCCGATCGCTGTCTCCGGTTGAACGGGCGCTGTGTCGGGCGCGGTCGGCCCGCCACCTTCTGGAACTTCACTGGCAGCAGCGCGATCGCCAGATTCCGCGGGTTCCTCGGCGCGGCTATCAGCATTCTCCGCGGTCGTCGATCCTTGTGGACTCGCGCCCACGGGATCGGGAGCAATGTTTTCCGAACCGCTCAGCCAGGCTAGGGCCGGATGCGAACGATTTAGCGGGCCCGTAAGTGCCACGACGGTCAAACCCAGCAGCAACAGCGCGGCAACGACCGCGAGCGGCCGCAGCCAAGCGCTGCGCCGCCCCACCCGCAGATAATCCGGGACTTCTGTGGCGGGCCGCGACACGTGGGCGCCGTTTTGGTCGCTGGGAGCCGCAACGACTGCGGCGGCAGGCGGACGTGGAGTCGGCCCTCGAGGGGCAGAATCTGCAGTGGTCCCGGCCTTCACCGCTCCCAGCGCGTAAACCCGTTGACGCAGACTCTCTGGCACATCGGCCGGTTTGCCGAGAACGAGGGTCAGAATCTGATGGCAACTCGCCACTTCGGCCAAGTGGGCGTCGGACTCGAGGCAGATCCGCTCAAAATCGCCAACGCGATCCTGCGGCAGCGAACTGTCGAGGTAGTCGGACACCGTGTTGGCATCGTTTCCCATCCCCTTGCCGTCCAGCTTGGGGGCGTTCATACGCACCTTTTTAGTGACCACCCCGATTCGCTTCGCCAAATCGGAAGCGAACTCCGTCCCGTGAATTTTGCGGCCGAGTTCCTCCGACTCGTTCGGCTCGAGAACGTTGTCGAGATACGCCAACATTGTCCGCAGCGTCAAACGCATGTTCCTGGTCTCCAGCGGGAGGGCGTCAAATCTGCCGTCGGATGTGCAGATGATCGCTAGCCACTAACGAAATAGTGCCCGTCGGGAGCGGCTTCCGTAGAAGTGCATTATCCAGAAATATCGCGCCAGCCGCTGCAACCGGCAGATTCGCGGTAAGTGCTGTCTGAAAAGCAGCTTAGGCGTTCTTGTAGCGAATGATTACGCCGCCTGGCGATGGCGCGGCACAATGCTAA
>JALORD010000477.1 GCA_025459145.1 Pirellulaceae bacterium
GCAAAACGTTGACAGGGGGCCTCGGTTTTGGCCTACTCAGGCGGTGTCTCAGGCGTCTCTGTATTAGGTGCATATCTCGGGAGGTGTGCGATGGCGACAGAAAGACGAGAGCTGGGGGCGGACGCTAGGGGGGAGGGGTTGGGGGCGCGGGGCGAGCGGGATTGGGCGGCGACGGTCGAGGAGGCTGGGTCTCGCGGGGCTGGTTGCTCAGGGCCTGAGCAACCTCCTTTGGGCGAGCGACCTGTTCGTGCGGCCGGTGCGCAAGTTGGGCGCGGGTCTCTGACCACGCCCTCCATTTCGACCGAAGGTCTGGATGTGTTGCGGGGGGCTCTTCGCGCGGGGCTTAAGACCTGCGGTCCGGGAGGCGGCGAGGTCGGGAGACCTCCGCCGAACAGGCTACCGGCGCCGAACAGGCGGCCGCCGGCGACCGTTCGCTGGCGCTCGCGAACTGAACAAACCGTTTAATGTTCAGTTCCGATTAAGCGCGCGCTCAGTCGGCAAGTGCTTGCGGGGCCGCACGTTATGGCGATTAAGCGCTTGCGGCAACTCGCGCGGAGCCGCGAAAAGCGCTAAGTTGGAAGCGGCTGCTGCCAGCGGGGGAGAAATTGCAGGAGAGAATGAATGAGTACGATCGGCAAACTCCGTTGGGCGCGGGTCTCTGACCCACTGCTTTTGACGCATGAGACATTGGTCCGCGGGCCGATGTTGCAACCGGCGGCGGATCGCCCCGGGTGGACGGTGCGGCTGAGTCTCGCGGACGCGGGCCGAAGTTCCAAAAGCGGGGACGAGTCCCCGCACTCCAGAGGCCTGCGCGGCTCGCTACCGCCGCTCGGCGGCGAGGACTTTCGCGGCTTGCTGTTTCAGGAGTTCGTATTTCTGAGTGAAGTCGGCGCACTTGCGGTCGGAGCTTGCCAGGCCGCACTTCGCCCGGCCGGCCCCTTTGCCGGTGAACTCGAACCACTGCTCGTTGCCCGAGTACGGGAACTGCGTATACGGTCCCCAACGGGCGCCCGCCACACCCGGCAGGCCGACCTCCAGCAGAGCGTACTCTTCCGTCGGGAGCATGTTCCACGTCAATTTCAGCCGCTTGAGCTTCTTAAGCCCGACCAGCGGCAGCGCGGCAGGGAAAGGGGCTTTGCAGGCGAACTGCCACAGCTCCAGAAATTCGAGGTTCGGAAGGCCGCGGATGAACTCGAAATCATCGACGGGCTGCTTCCAGTCCAAGGTTCCCTGGATCGAGAGGTAACGAAGGCTCTCGATTCCCGCCAGGCCGCCAAAGTCGTGCACCCGCCGCAGGTTTTCGAGGTGGAGCGACCGCAGCCGGGCCAGCGACCGGAGCGGCGCGAGGTCCGAGAATCCCGAGACGTATTCCAGGACAAGCTCTTCCAGGTTCGCAAGCGCCGGCAGGAAGTCCAGATTTTTGGGCCGGGCGTGCGTGAGGCGGAGGCGTTTTAAGTGAGAGAGTTCCGCGATCGCCACCCATTGCTCGGGGCTCGGCTCGTGAAGCGTGAGTTCTTCGAGGTTCGGAAACGTGAAAATGTTGCGCCACGCGGCGTCCCGCGCGCCGATCGTCGCGACCACGATCTCTGGGCTGCCGGCGGGGACGGCGTCAATCTGGTGCGCGTAGCGGTCCGCATTAGGGACGATCGTCCAGTAGTCTCCTTCACGATCGAGCAAGTCGCCAAAGTGGTGTTTCATGCGTCGTCCCGTCGGGAAGAGAGGCGCCACGCGAAGCAGCGGTGAGGCTCGTGCAGGCGAGGATAGTCGACGGGGAGCACCAAGTCGATTGCCGGCGCACTCCGGATTATGTGAAACGCTTTCAGCGTTTGATCGGTGCGGTTTGCGTTCCCGGGGTGCGCCGGAGCACCGGCAACCCGGGCTTTGTTCTGCAGCGCCTTCGGCGTTAGGGACTGGGGCGTGCAGTATGACGCTTGTCGCTGCGCGCTTGGTACATTTGCCACCGGACTGGCAAAGCGCGCTCAAACGTGGGCAGTGCCCAAAAGCCGCGTTTCAAACTCGGTTTGTTCAGTAGTGAACAGGTCTTACGAATCGTGACCAGACTAGTCACGGCCACGGAGAACTTTCGCGAGAGTTACGTTGCGGGCGCGCGGCGCAAGGGTCGATGGTTTCGGTACACCGCCCGCATGATCTCTTCGTATGTCGCCATCCAAAACTGTTCAACGGCACCGGCAGGAGGAACGGCACCGCTCTCGATCAATTTGCCAAGTTCCTCCAACTGTTCCGTCCGCAATCGTCGCCAGCGAATCCGGAAGGCAATCCACATTTCCAAGGCGGCCGGTGCTGAAGCCTGGCCTCCAGCCGCTCCTTCAAGGCAACAATCGAAAGCGATTGCAGCTCGGTCGATCGAGGCAGATTAATGCACATTGAGACATGTCGCCTTGGGATCAGTCCGCCAAAATCGCATCACAGCTGAACCGACTTGTTGCAGATCCCACCCATGATGCCATGTCGCAACGCGAATTGTCGGGAATCGCTTGCTACCCCCACGCCACGATCGACAGATCTACTTCGAATCCACACTCCGAGAACCGGGGGTCGGCAGCCGTCACTGCGCCGCGTTCGCATCGCGGGCATCGTCCGTTAGCGCGGCGGAAAACCACGTTTATAGAGTCTTGCCGTCCCACGGAATCATTCCGCCATGAGCAGCTCAACTGCCTCGCTAAGCCACCCGCTATGCCAGTCGTGCTTTCGGATCTGACCTTCGCGATAGGTGTGGGGCACTTTCAAGGTCATCATCAGGTCATGAGCCTGTTCATGCTCTCGTTGAAAATTGCCCTGGCCCAAGAGAATCAGTCGCTGGTCTTCGTCTATCCGGGCGTTTCGCAGCAACTTGCTGATTTGATACTGCTCGAAGTTGGCTGGAGTGCCAAATAGCTCGCCGGACCCAAATTTTCCTGGTGCAGCCAACATAAGCGGAGCGTCCCAGGCGGCTGCTCGGCCAAACACATCCGGGTTGCGAAGCAGCAGGCTCCACGCTCCCCAGCCAGACTTGCTGAAACCCAACAAGAGTCGACTCTTGGGGGATGCCTCAACCGGATAAAGTTTCTCCACGAGCGGGACGACGACTTGCAGAAAGTACGCCTCCTGCCGCAGCTGCGGATCCGCCGGGTGATCGGCGTACCAGGGCAAGGCCGAAAAAGTCGGAGCCACGAAGATCGCCTGGTGTTTGTTGTGCAGTTCGTGCTTTAACACCTCAGCAAGTCCGTCGCCGTACACTGTCTCCTCGTCTGGCTCGACTGGCAGCACGTACACAACCGGGTACAGCTGGTGTTCGTTTAACTTCTCAGGCAGCAAGACACGGATTCTGGTTTCGCCACGCTGATAGGGAGATTGAATGCGATGAGACAGCACTCCCTTTTTGTCGATGCTCCCTGGGGAGACGAGCGTTTCGCTTTGATCACGAAGCAGGGACGGCAAGAGAGGCAATTCGATTTCTGGCAGTTTCCCTGAAAGCGACTTGAGGAACTCCACGATCAAAGGGATCTCCGAAAAACTCTGCCCCGCCAGCGCGTCCGCGTCGGCCGGCAGCCCGCCGGCAGGAGTGTTAATGCCGCGGTAGTAAAACGTGACGACGTCGTCGAGAGTGGCGAGCGAGCCGTCGTGCATGTATGGGCCCGTTTCCGCGATATTTCGCAGTGTCGGCGTGCGAAACCTGCCTCGATCTTCGGCTTTGCCGGTAATTTTGGCCCGCCCGTCATCCGGGCGCCCGGCATTGAGCCGGTAGTATTCTCCATCGCTCAGAAGCGGTCCTTTGTGACAACGGATGCAGCCCGCGTCACCTTGAAACAGTTCCAGCCCACGCACGGCATCCGCAGACATGGCCGACTTGTCGCCAGCCAGATAGCGATCAAAAGGGGCCGGCCCCGTGACCAAGGTACGCTGGAACGCGGCAAGTGCCTTTGCCACCCCCTCGCGATCGGGCTTCTTACCGAATGCCGCCGCGAACTGCCGCACGTAGACGGGGATAGCGTTCAATTCCCGCTCCAACTCGGCGAGATCCTGGTTCATGTCCTCCGGCGATTCCAGCGGTGCCAATGCCTGTTCTTCCAGGCTGGACGCTCGGCCGTCCCAAAAGAGGCTT
>JALORD010000087.1 GCA_025459145.1 Pirellulaceae bacterium
GCGGCTCTTCGTCCCCACGAGCGTCACGGCGGGCCTCGTCGACGCGGCCCAGTTCGAGCGGATCGTCGTGCTCGACGACTCGCTCAGCATGCAGTCCCGCCTGGGGAACGAATCGGCCTGGGAAGTCGCCCGCCAACGGCTCGTCGATCTCGCCGGTTCGCTCGCTCAGGACCAGGCCGACAACAACCTGACGCTGATTCTCACCTCGGCCCCGACCACGCGGAAATTCAACCTCGAGCACATCGATGCTGACAGCATCGACGAAATCACGGCGGAACTCGCAGAGCTGGAGCCGACCGACGCCGGAACCGACCTGGCCGCCGCGCTCGTCGAGGTCGAGGACTATCTCGCCTCGCAGCCGGCGAATATGAACCGCGTCGTCTACCTGCTGACCGATCTGCGCGAGCGGGATTGGCGCTCGCTCGAAGAGCAGCCGGAGGGACCGGTCCAGGTGCTGGGCCGGATCGGCAAGCTCGCCCAGGCGACCTTCGTCATCGATGCCGGCAATGACGAAGACCGCAATCTGGCAATCACCGAGATCCGCCCCGAAGGGACGCTGGTCGAGGGGGTCACGTCGCGGCTGGACGTAGGTGTGACCAACTTCGGCTCGACCGCCGCCACCGATTTGAAAGTCAAGCTAAGCGCCGGCGAGGCCTTGCCGCTCGAGGCCGCTATCGATCGACTCGCCCCTGGCGAGAGCACAACCGTCCGATTCAACGTTACGTTTAGCGCCGAGGACGAAGATGCCGAGCCTGCCGAAGCTCGGGCGATCGCGCCGCGGCGAGTGCGGGTCGAACTGGCCACCGGCCAGCAAGGGACCGACGATCGTCTGCTGGCGGATAGCGTCGCTTACTTTCCGGTGCGGCTCGTGCCGGGCATCCCAACTTTGATCGTCGACGGAGACCCGAGCTCCGAATTCGGCCGCTCCGAGTCATTCTACCTGCGGCGGGCTCTGGCTCCCGGCGGGCCGGTTCCTTCCGGCGTGTCGGCCACGATCGTGACCGAAAGCGAGTTCGAATCGCTCGACCTGGCCAAGTATCAAGTGATCTTCCTGTGCAATGTCTTCCGCCTCGGCGACAAAACGGCCGAGAGCCTGGCCCGGCTGGAAGCCTGGGTCGAGGCCGGCGGCGGACTGGTGATCTTTCCCGGCGACCTGATTGATGAGCAATTTTTTGCCGACTACTACTACCGCGACGGGGCAGGGCTCTCGCCGCTCAAGCTCGAAGCGATCAAAGGGGACGAAACCGAAGAGACCTGGGCCAATTGGCGAGTGGAAAACGCCAACCACGAAGTGCTCAAGATCTTCGCCGGGCAGAACAATCCGTTCCTCGACAACGTGAAGGCCTTCCGCTGGTGGGGCTCGTCGGTCAAAGCCAGTCAGCTCGGCAAGGAAGTCGCCGTCGCCGCCCGGCTGACCGACATCGAGGACTCGCCCCTCCTGGCCGAAAAGAACTTCGGCCGGGGCAAAGTGCTGACGCTGGCCCTGCCGGCCGATGCCGATTGGACGAACTGGACGAGCGACCCGAGTTACTTGATCGTGATGCAAGAGCTCGTGAAGTACATGTCGTCCGCCCGCGGCGACGAGGGACTCGTCCTCGTCGGCGAACCGATTCGCCAGCCAGTGGATATTGCCCTCTACGAAACGGACGTCTCGCTCACCGGCCCCAAGGAGCTGAAGGCGAACCTGCAGGCCACGAGCGCTGAGCCGGGCGAGCTCGCCACCAATTCGGAGACGGTTTGGCTCGCGTCACATAAGGCCGCCGGGCTGCAGGGCTTTTATGAACTCAAACTCGCCCGCCGCGATGGCACGGGGGACGAGCGCGTCCTGTTCGCGGCCAACGTCGATCCCACCGAGGGGAACCTCAAGCGGGTCGACCGGGCCGCGATGGAGAAGGACCTCGCGGGCAAGAATGTGCAAATTCTCGATGCGGCCGCGGCACAGTCGCTGGCCGATGTCGCGTCGCAGACCGAACTGTGGTGGTACCTGCTCTGGGCCCTGGTGGCCGTCCTGTGCGGCGAGCAGGTGTTAGGATGGTTTTTTGGGTGGGGGAGATAGCGGCGGGCTCGTGGTGCGATTGCCGGAAACTACCGACCCCGGAAACGACTCAGAGCAGAGGATCAAACGGATGCCACTTCAGCCGAAACCCTCGCACCATACCGGTCGACCCCTTGTGCATGCCTGGCTCTTGCTCGGAGCGGTGCTCGGCAGTTGGATGCTGGGATCCGCCATTTCCTCCGTTGCCGTTGCCCAGCCGAGACTGGAATTCCGCGCGGTCGCTCCTGCGCCTGCGGAGAGGACAACACTTCCCGCCGCCGCGGCTGCCGACGAAGCCGCCGAGAAGGAACAAGAGCAGATCGAACAGCGGTTTCCTGGCGGCGCCGCCCTGAAGACCGATCCCGAACAGCAGCGGCTCCTCAAGCGGGCCGACCAGTGCGTCGAAGATGGCCGACTCGATCTGGCCGCGGTCCTGTGGCAAAAAGTGCTCGACGAGGCCGGCGACACGCTCATGGTAAGTACCGAGCAGCCCCCCAAGAGCCCGTCAGGAACCGAGCTCCTGCGCTATACGTCGCTCTCGGAAGAAGTGGCCCGCACGCTGAGCAAGCTTCCTCCCGAGGCCCTGCGCACTTACCGGATTGCCGCCGACGGCGAGGCGCAGGCGGTCCTGGCGGCGGCCGGCACGGGCGGCGAAGAGGAAGCTCTTTCGACGATCGTCCGACGATTCTTTCTCAGTTCGTACGGCGACGATGCGGCCTACAAACTGGCTTGCCTGGCACTCGATCGGTACGACTTCGTCGGCGCGAGCCGGCTGCTCTCGCGCATTTTGGATCACCATCCCGATCCGTCGATGCCGCGCGGCGATCTGCTCCTCCGCCTGTCCGTGGCCAGCGCCATGATGGGGGACAAATCGACCGCCGAAGCGTCGCTCACGCGTTTGGCGTCGGCCCCCGGCATTCGCCCCCCCAGCGAGGTCGTCGCCCTGGTGCGCCGCGAAGTGCAGACTGCATCGTCGCTGGCGAGCGCTGCCAGCGGGCCAGCCGTCAGCCAGTGGCACATGGACCTGGGCAATTCCACGCGCAGCGGCTACATGCCCGCGCTGCCTCCCGAGGCGACGAGTCGGACGCTCTCGGAATTGTGGGTCCAGGAATATCCCCTCGCCTTGGCCAGCGGTCCCAATCCGAATAGCCCCTACGGCGCAATGGTGGTCGGAGGAGGCATCGTGATGATGGGTGGATTCAGCGGGCGCGCCATCCCACAGCAGAATGAGGCTCAAGCCGTCTCGCGGGAGGATTTCGTCGCCAAATGGCGGGAACATGGCTGGAAGCCCACCCAGCAACTGTTGTTCGATGGCGGCCGCGTGTACGTGAAAACGGCCGACAGCCTTGTAGCCTATCCTCTCGCGGCGCACGATGATCGCCCCGCCTGGAAGTCGCTCTGGCGCAACCAGTACGAACTCGACGGCATGTCGCAAATGATGGGGATGATGGCCATCAACTATGGCTACAACAACCTCAATCTGCCGCAGAACAAGCCCAGTTCGGCCCCCGAAGTGCTCCTCTTCGGCGACCGCGTGCATCAGGGGATGTCGATCGCCGGGGACGTCATCTACACGCTCGAAGGCAAAGCGATCTCCGAGACAGGTCCTGCTCGCCCCGTCGCGGCCAAGCCGTTTCAGTACGGCGTCACGCCGCGGCGGACGCGGAGCAACTGGCTCACCGCCTATAGCGCCGTCGGCGGCAAGATGCGGTGGACCCGCGCGGCCAGCGACGAAGACAAAGAAGGTTCGACCGATGTCGGCTTTCTGGCGGCGCCGGTCCCTTGCGGCAACCTGCTGCTGGTACCCGTGACCGACGCCGGAACGATCTGGCTGGCGGCCCTCTCGGCGACCGATGGCGCCACCGTGTGGAAGACTTACCTCTGCGATGAGCCGCAGGGAGGAGCCGCCCCGTGGGCTCCCGTGGCGATGGCGGTCGACGGTCGCGAGGCATACCTCACCGTCGGCTGCGGAGTCATCTTTGCAGTCGATGCGGTGGGAGGGACGGTCCGCTGGGCGCTCCGCTATCAGCGCGACGGCAAGCCGAACAACATGTTGCGAAACATCTATGGCAACCAAACTGGCGGCATGCTCGATCTGGCCGGGTGGGACGACGATGTGGTGATTCCCTACGGCCGGGCCCTGGTGGTCCTGTCGAGCGACTGCAACAAGCTGCTGGCCATCGACCGACGAAGCGGCGAGCTGCTCTGGGATTCGCCCCGCTCGCCCTCCGAACTTCCGCCGGGACAATACTGCCTCGGCGTCCACGGACGGGGGCTCTTCATCGGCGGCAAGAATGTCGTCCGCCGCTACGATATTCCCAGCGGCCGCATGGTTTGGGAGAAAATCATCGACGACTCGTTCGGCCGCGGCTGTCTGACGGCTGACGCGCTCTACGTGCCCGTCAAGGATTCGATCGTCAAGTACGAGCTCGAAAAAGGGCGTGAGCTGGTCCAGGTCGGCGTCGCGCTGACCACCGACGATCCGGTCGGCAATCTTTTCTCCGACGGCGAAAAGCTGTGGGCCGTCGGCGCCGGGCGGGTCTACGCCATGACGACGCTCGAGCATCGCCTGAATCTCCTGGCCGAGCGGATCGCCGCCGGAGACCCCGAAGCCCAGCTCGACCGGATGCGGCTTCGCTTCAAGCAGAACCAATTGCCTGAGGCGCTCGCCGATCTGCGGGGAGCCTACGTCTCGCTGCAGAAGAAGGAGTCGGCCGACGAGGCCGCGCTGCGGCTGTTCGCCGCTCTCCAGGAACTGAAGCTCCCGCAGAACGAGCCGCTCGTCGCGCTCCAGCTGATCGCGGACATGTTCGTCGCGGCGGACGCACCTCCCAAACTGGGCAAAGACGCCATCTCCAAGCTGAACGACGCGGTCGGCAGCGCGATCAATGTCGTCGCGCAGCAGAAGACCCCAGGGGGCGCCGCGGCTGTGCTCGCCCTGGCCCCGCTTCTGACCGAAGAGTACCTGACGCTTTCCGCCACGCTGGCGATCGACGCCACCGCCTCCCCCGACGACATCCCCGCCCTCAAGGAGGCAATCGCTAGCGGCGTACCCGCGGCTCAACTGCTGTCGGTCCGTTCGCTGGCCCGACTCGCTCCCGGCGAAGCGAAGGACGTTCTCTCGCCGCTCCTCGCGCCGGGAGACGACCGCATCCGCCTATCCGCCGCTCGGGCGCTGGCCAACGCGGGAGATCGGGACGTGCTGCAAACGTTCGTCGCACTGCTCGACTCGGAGTTGCCCCGCGTCCGCCAGCGGAGCCACCAATCGCTCCGAGCCCTCTCGGGCAAGGCGATCGATTTCTCGTCGGAGGCGAGCCCCACCGACCGCGCGAAAGCGGTCGCCGCTTGGAAGCAGTGGGTTAGCACCGAAGGACTCACGGCCAATCTCAAGCTTCCTCTGACCGAACAAAACATCCTGCTCGGCCGGACGCTCTATGTTTCGCAGTCGCAATCGCTGCTCGTCGAGCTCGATTCCGAAAAGAAGCAGCGCTGGCAGACCCGCCTGCCAGGGCCCGCCTACGGTTGCCAGGGGCTTCCCAACGGTCACCGGCTGGTCGCCGTATTTGCCCAAAGTATGGTCGTCGAGTACGACGCCGACGGAAAAGAATGCTGGCGAAAAGACGGCCTGCCTGGTCCGCCGTACAGCGTCCAGCGGCTCGACGACGGGAGCACGCTCGTCGCGTGCGGCGATATCCAGCAGGTGATCGAAATTGCGCCGAGCGGCAAGACGACTCCGATCAATATCCAGGGGCGGCCCATGTCGGCCCAGCGGCTCGACAACGGCAACACGCTTGTCGCCCTGCAAACGGGGAACCGCGTCGTCGAGGTCGACCGCGCCGGCAAGATCGTCTGGGAGGCCCGTACGGGGAACGGACCGGCGCATGCCGTTCGCCTGGAGAACGGCAATACCCTCGTCTCGCTGATGAACACCCGCCAGGTCGTCGAATACGACCCGACCGGCAAGAAGATCGTCTGGCGGAGTCAGGCCCGGTTGACCAATCCTTACGCGGCTCAGCGGCTCCCCAGCGGCAACACGCTGGTCGCCGATTTCCAGGGAGTTCACGAGCTCGACGCCCAGGGGGCCAAAATCGTCTGGCAGCAGCGGGTGCAAAACTGCACCGGCTTGTCGAGTTTCTAGCGTCTGTTTTCACCGCTCTACCGCCGCATGTGCCAATGCTCCAACTTTCCGAGTCTGCAACCGGCAGCGCCGGCACGCGGAAGGAGCTGCGCGCTGGGACGCCGGATCGCGGCGGTGCTCCTCTTCATCGCCACAGCCTCCGCCGCTCGCGGCGCGGACGATTCGCAGGCGGTGGCCCGCCTCGCGGAATTCGGCATCGAGCCGACCTCCGCCTCGATCGCCGAGTATTTTTCCCGCCTCCAACCCACTCCCGAGCGGCAACGGGAAATCAACGCCTGGATCGCTCAGCTCGACAGCGAGGAATTTGCCGCGCGGGAAGAGGCCAGTCGTAAACTGCGGCAGCAACTCGGGGGAACCGGGCCGCTCCTCGCGCAGGCAATTGCCAGCGGCAACGCCGAAATCCGCTGGCGAGCGCGCGAGATTCAGGACGAGTCGTCGCGCGAAAGCCGCCTGGTTCTCGGGGCCGCCCTCACGGTCATTCGGCATCGCAAATTGGCCGGGCGAGCGGAAGACTTGTTCGCAATCATTCCGCTGTGCGACGAAGAGCCCCTTCGACGCCTCGTGCGCAGCGCCATCACCGCCACGGCCCGCGAAGCAGATATTCCGCTCTTTGAACAGCAGCTCACCGCGGCCGATCCGCAGGCGCGCCGCGCGGCTTTAAAGGGACTGGAGACCGTCGCGCCGAAACGAGCCATCGCCCCCGCGGTGTCGCAACTGGCGGATGCCGATCCTCAGGTGCAATTGTCGGCGGTCCGCGTGCTGGCCGCTCCGGGCGAGCATACCGAAGCGCGGCGCAAGACGCTCGCTCCGCTCGTCCGCCTGCTCGACGACGAGGCGATCGAAGTCCGCGTCGCCGCGGCTCAGCTCCTGCGAACGCTGGTCGGTCGCGACAAGTTCGAGAAGGACCTCCCGTATCGTCCCTACGCCGCCCGTCCCGAGCGAGCACAGCAAGTCGCCGCCTGGCAAGCCTGGCTTGTCACGGCGGGAACAACCGCCACGCTCCAGACACTGCACGGAACGGAGCCCGTGCTTCTCGGACGCCTCTTGCTCTGCGACCACGGCAAAAACTTGCTCATCGAGTTCGACGAAGAAGGGATTCCCCGCTGGGAACAGCCGGTCGGTCAGCAGCCCTGGGCTTGCCTGGGACTCCCTTCCGGGCATCGGCTCGTGGGGAGCTACAACGACCGGACGGTCGTCGAATTCGACGATGGCGGTAAAGAGGTGTGGCGCGTCGATGCCTTGCCTGGCGGGCCGACAAGCATCGAGCGGCTCGAGGACGGCAACACGCTCATCGCCTGTACCGATTCTGAAGAAGTGGTCGAGGTCGCCCCCGACAAAGAGATTGTGTGGCGAGCCCGCCTGACGGGACGCCCGGTCGACGCCCGCCGCCTCGAAACCGGCAACACACTCGTGACGCTGCAGAACGCCAATCGGGTCGTCGAGATTGACCCAGCCGGCAAGGAAGTCTGGGAAGTGGGCGGTCTGGCCAGTCCCTTTTCCGCCGAACGGCTCGACTCGGGGAACACGCTCGTCTGCAGCCTGGGCCACAACAAGGTGCGCGAATTCGATGCCGCGGGGCGCGTCGTCTGGGAGAAGGGCTCGTTCGCCAACGCCTATTCGGCCCAGCGGCTCCCGAGCGGAAACACTCTCGTCGTCGATACGACAGGCGTGACCGAGATCGACGCCGCGGGAGAAGTCGTCCGCCGATTACAGCGACCCAATGTCAGCCGGGCCTGGAAGTTTTGACCGCCACTGTTTTGCGATTTGAGGAAAAGAATGCCGCGGATGAACGCTGAACGACGCAGATCGAAACATCGCCTTGCGGCGGGCCTTCGATCTGCGTTGAGCTGCGTTAATCTGCGGCCGTACTGAACTGAAGAACTAGCGCCGCTCCTCGGCGATAACACTCGCGCCGCCTCCGCGGCGACAACACCATGCAACTGGCTTCCCTGATCTTCGCCGAACTGGCGCCCTGGCAGCATTCGCTGCTAAAGTGGCTGGGGCACGATTTTTCCAATACCCCGCCCGACGCGCAGCTTGAAATGCAGTGGACCAACCTGCCCGCGAGCTGGGGCGTGTTCGTGCTGATCGCCGTCGTCGCGGCTGTGCTGTGGGGCGTGTACGCGATCTATCGCCGTGAGATCGATACCTGCCCCTCCTGGGCCAAGCTGCTGCTCGCGACACTGCGGGCCGGGGTCGTCCTGCTCCTCGTCTGCATCTTCCTGGGGCCGGCCCTATCGTACCTGCAGTTTCGCACGATCCAGCCGACAATTGTGGTTCTCCGCGATGCGTCGCAGTCGATGAACTCTGCCGACGAATACGAAGACGAAGCCGCTGCCAAGTCGGCGGCGGCAGTGCTCGCGGCCAGCCCGGCCCAGCTGCGGACCGACCGCCCCACGCGGACTGCGATCGTCAACCAGCTCCTGTCGGGCGAGAAGTCGCCGGTCGTCGCGGCCCTGACCGAGAAGGGCAAGCTGCAGCCCCTCGACTTCGCCGATCAGGTGACGAAAGTCGACCTCGCGCCTCCCCCGGCGAACGTTTCCGAGCTGCAGCCCGGCGCCGCAGGTGCCGACGATGCGAAAGACGATACCGAAGCGCCGGACAAGGCGGCCGCCGACTCCACCGACGTTGCCGATTCCAGTCGCCTTCCCGCGGCAACAAGGCTTCCTCCGCTTGTCGCCGCCGGCCGCGGCTCCGATCTCTGGACGGCCATTCGCCAGGGACTCGCGACCGACTCGCCGGCCGCCATCGTCCTGGTGACCGATGGGCAGCACACCGGCAAGGACGATCCCCGCGCCGCAGCCCGCGAGGCTAAGGAGCGGGGCGTGCCGCTTTTGGTCATCGGCGTGGGCGATCCCAGTCGGCCGAAGAATCTGCGGGTGACGAATGTTCTCGTTCGGCCGCAGGTCTGGCAGGAAGAGCCGTTCGAAGTCGACGCGCCGATCGCGGTCGAAGGACTCGAACAGACCGAGTTTCGGGCCGAGCTGATCGAGCAGCGGGTCGGCGATAACGACGCGATCGTCGGCGAGGGGACCGTCGTCCAGACCGTTCCCGTCAGCGTCATACCGGGCGAGCGCCCGCGGGCCCAGTTCTCGCACACGCCGCGGGAAGCGGGCCGCTACATCTACAAAGTCCGCATCGAGCCGGTCGAAGGCGAGCGGAAAGTCGACGACAACGAGTACGACTCGCCGGTCGTGAAGGTCCTCAGCCGTGAGAAAGTCCGCGTGCTGCTGGTGGCCGGTGCGCCCACCTGGGAGTATCGCCTCGTCCAGAAGCTTCTCGCGCGCGACAAGACGATTACCGTCTCGTGCTGGCTGCAAACGCTCGATGAAGAGCGGGCCCAGGAAGGGACGCGGACGATCACCCGCCTGCCCATCACGAAAGAGGAGTTGTTTTACTACGACGTCGTGATGCTCCTTGATCCGAATCCGCAAGAGTTCGATCAGGCCTGGATCGATCTGCTGAAGGAGTTCGTGGGGCAGCATTCGGGCGGGCTGCTCTTCATGGCCGGGCCGAAACACTCGGGACGCCTGCTCACAAGTCCCCGCACGGCAGGCCTGTCCGATGTGCTGCCGGTCACGTTTGGCGACGTCGGCGCGCTCGAGGTGGCGGCGCTCCTCTCGACGAACCAGCGGGCCTGGCCGCTGAAAGTGATTCCCGCCAACGTCGATCACCCCAGCATGCGGTTCTATCCCGAGCGGCGCGAGACGATGCAGCGGTGGGAAACGCTCCCTGGCATCTTCTGGTCGTTTCCCAGCCAAGGGGCCCGCCCCACGGCGCAGGTGCTGCTCGAACATAGCGACCCGACGCTCCGCAGCGTCGAGGGATCGCGGCCGCTCCTCGTCGCGGGTCGCTACGGCTCGGGACACACGCTCTATCTGGGCTTCAACGGCACCTGGCGCTGGCGGCGGGCCGGGCGGCAGGCCGAGTTCTTTGACAAGTTCTGGATTCAGGCCGTTCGCTTTCTCGTCGAGGGACGGTCGCTCGAAGGCCGCCGCCGCGGTTATGTCCAGGCCGATCGCGACCGGTACGAAATCGGCGACCGCGTGACGCTCACCGCCCGCCTGCAAGATGCCGCCTTCAATCCGCTCGTCGCGCCCAAGGTCGACGCCAGCATCCAGGTCGAAAGCGAATCCACCGAGACGATCCCGCTCATTCCGATCGACAGCCAGCCCGGCGTGTTCGAAGCGACGCTGCTGGCCCGCAAAACGGGGCTGTACAAGGTCAAACTGAACCTGCCGGCCTCCGAAGCCGAAGGGGGCGTGATCGCGACCGAATTCAACGTCGACCTCCCCAGCGTCGAAACGAACCAAGTCTGGCTCAACAAGCCTTTGCTCATGGAGCTGGCCAGCGAGTCGGGCGGCCAGTACTTCGAGATCGATCAACTCGACAAGCTTGCGGCCGCCATTCCCGACAAAAGCGAAGTCGTCGAAGTCCGGAGCAAACCCGAGCCGCTCTGGGATGTGCAGGGAATGCTCATCGCACTCGTCGGCCTCCTCGGCTGCGAATGGTTCCTCCGGAAGAGGTTCAAGTTGCTGTAGGGAGGGGACGGGGGACAGGGAATGACCAACGAACAAGCACCGCTGACCAGTGACAAGTGACCAGTGACAAATGACACTTCCAACTGACAACTGACCACTGCCAACCAAAACATGTCCCAAGCAACACTCACGCCCCTGCCGTCCGCCACCGAGCCGATCACTTCGCGCCTGGCGGTCCTCCGCCGGCAGGTCAGCACCTGGTTCTGGGTCGATGGGCTCAGCCGCGTGCTCGGGCTGGCTCTTGCGCTCTTTGCGGTGGATCTCGCGATTGACTGGATGTTCCGGCTCGATTGGCCGCAGCGGGTCGTGATGCTCGGTCTCATCGTGGCGGCGGTCGGGTGGCTCGCCTATCGCCGGCTGGTAAAACCCCTCTCAGCGGTCCTGGCCGACGACGCGCTCGCCCTCCAGGTCGAGGCCGGTAACAAACAGCTCGGCCAGGCGATGATTACCGCCATGCAGCTGGCCCAATTGCCCGATGCCGAGGCGAAGGGCATGTCGCCGCAGCTCGTACAGCATGCCGTCCGCACCGGCGTCGAACGGGCCGACCGGGTCGAGTTTGCCAGTGTGCTCGACGAGCGGGAGTTCCGCCTGAACTGCATCCTGCTCACGCTCGCGCTCGCCGTCTGCGGAGCGCTGGTCTATGGCATCGCGACCAGCGAAAGCCTGAACATCTGGTTCCACCGCAACATCCTGCTCGACGCCGTGGCCGCCAAAGCCTGGCCGCAGGATACGTATCTCGTGATTGAACGGGCCGAAGACGGCCGCGTCGTCTTTCCCCGCGGCGAGGACTGGACGCAGCTCGTCACGGTCACCGAAGAGAGCAAGGTGATCCCCGAGGTGGTCCACATCGACTTCCGTCGGGCCCGCAATCGCCCATCGCAGGCGATGAAGAAGAGCGGCCAGCGGCAGTTCGAGGCGGTCTTCAGCAGCGTCATCGAACCTTTCGAGTTCCGCGCCCGCGGCGGCGACGCCGTGACCGATTGGGTCCAGGTCGAACTGGTCGAGCAACCCGCGGTCGAAACGCTCAAGCTCGTCGTCACACCGCCGAAATACACCGCTCAGCCGCCATCCGAGCTTCCCGCTGGCAAAGGGCCGTACTACCTGCTCCCTGGCAGCACGCTGCGGATCGAAGGAACCGCGAATAAGGAGCTCGTCAGCGCGGCCCTCGTCACGAGCGGCGAACGCCTGCTGGCCGGCGAGGGCGGCAAGCCTGCCGCGGTCGAAGAACAGTCGCACCCGCTCTCGCTCGATGCGGGCACGGCGTTTCAAGGCGAAATCGCCGCCGACAAGCTGCTCGCCGGGCAGTACACGTTCCGCCTGGAGGATACGCTCGGCCTCACGGGGCGGCGGCCGGTGACGTTCGCCACTCGCCGCCGGGTCGACCGCGAGCCGCGGGTTCGCGTTCGCCTGGTCGGCATCAGCAGCATGATCGTCCCCAAGGCCCGCATTCCCTTCAGTTCGCGAATCACCGACGACTTTGCCGTGACGGGCGTCTCGCTCGACTATCTGTGGACTGGCGACGGCGCGGCGATTCCCGATGGCAAGGGGACGCTGCCGATCGAAGTTCCCGCCGACCTCCTGGGCGAGCCGGATCTCGCTTTCGACGAGATGCTCGAAGTCGAGCCGCTGGCCGTGCCGACCGGCGTAACACTCCGCTTTACCGTGAAAGCGACCGATAACGACGATGTTTCGGGGCCGAATGTCGGCGCGTCGCCCGAGCTGGCCGTGCGGGTCGTCACTGAGGAGGAACTGCGGACAGATTTATTGCGCCGCGAGAAAGAACAGCGGCAGGAATTCGAACGGCTGACGAAGAACCAGGACGACCTGCTGACCGATTGCCGGGCTTTGCTGGCGGGAATCAAGGGGACCGCAGATCTGACGCCGCAGCAAAAAGACCAGCTCATGCAGTATCAGAAGCGGCAGAAGCTGGTCGGGCAGAACACGGCGGCCATTGCCGAGCGGTTCGCCCTGATCGTGATCGAAGTGCAGAACAACCGTCTCGAAGAGGAAGAGGGCCGGCTGCAGATGCGGCTCGAGAACGACATCATCACGCCCATGCAGGAGGTAAGCGGGCCGCTGATCGAGGGCGTTTCGCAATTGCTCGACCGGACCCGCCGGCAAGCCGCCGCCGCTGCCGATCGCGACGCCGCCCTGACCGAAGCCGTCGCCGAGCAGGAAGCGATCCTCGCCAAAATGAACGAGATCCTGACCCACATGGTCAAGTCCGAAGGCTTCCAGGAGGCGGTCAACCTGCTCTACGAAATCCAAAAGATCCAGACCGACGTGCACCTGCAGACGGACAAAGAGCGCCAAGAGCGCATCAAGCGCATCCTCGAGGGAGCGGGCACAAAGTAGGTTGCACAGGCTCCTGGGCAGCCGGTCCTCTCCGGGGTTGAAATCGGAACATCCTCCTCGACCCAGGGTGCGCCGGAGGACCGGCGACGCTGGGTTGAACTCGGATATCTCCGGCGTGACTGCACGCCGTCCGGGCCTTGAGGGCATCGAAGGCCTACTTTGGCCTACTTGTCATCCGCGGCAACCCATTCGATCGGACCTGCCGTGATCTTGTTGTCCCGCATAGAGCCGACCCACACCGCGCCCACCCACATCCCGCTTATTAACACCCCGCCGAACAAGGCCGCACTTTTCCCAACTTCCCCCCACCGCGGATTGCCACCGAAACTCGGCGGCTTAGAATCAACTCGTGGGCGGGCGGGCAGGTTTGGCAGACGAACACGATGCACACCAGTTAGCGCACTACCCAATTGCCCCGGTAGCTCAGAGGATAGAGCACCGGTTTCCTAAACCGGGGGTCACAGGTTCGAATCCTGTCCGGGGTACTTGTATAGATTGGACTTTCGCCCCAATCCGCCCGCTCCGAGGTGCCCACAGTGGTGCCGAGCGGTGCCGAAAGGTGCCCAAATAGGTGCCATACAGGCTGCCGCTCATAAGTACAAAACGGTAGCGGTTTGCACCACTTTGCACTCTATCGCTCTCAACGACGCCGCGACCAAGAAACGCGAAAAGCCCCGGGGACACGGGGCTTTTTGCCTCAGATTGCCGCAGTTTGCAGCGATCTGCATCATAGTACCAGAGGCCGGACTTGAACCGGCACGCCCTTGCGGGCACAGGATTTTGAATCCAGCGCGTCTGCCATTCCGCCACTCTGGCTCGGCCTGCGT
>JALORD010000478.1 GCA_025459145.1 Pirellulaceae bacterium
CATAGTACCAGAGGCCGGACTTGAACCGGCACGCCCTTGCGGGCACAGGATTTTGAATCCAGCGCGTCTGCCATTCCGCCACTCTGGCTCGGCCTGCGTTGCGGCCGGGGAGCCGGCACGGCCCAGAAACTTATCCTAAATCAGCACGGGCCGTTTGTGAACGGGCGGTGGTGGGCCGATTTCTGGGAAATGCCGTGCGTACGCAGGGCACTTACACGTGATCCGGCAGGTTGCCGCCGTTATCGAGCGGCAGGGCGGTGGGTTCACGGATGATCGTCAGGTCCGGCCGCTCGCGGGCTTCGCTTAAGTAGGCGACGCTGCACTCCACCTCGGCAACTTCCAGCGTGTTGTGAATCCACATCAGCCGGGCGTCCGGGGGTTCGGTCAGGCCAATCGTGGGGAGAGCCGCATCGAGGCAGGCCCGGTCGTTGGCGTAGTCGAGCGGCAGCATGGCCGCGGTGGGATGCCCGCCGGTCAGGCAGTTGATCCGTGTGATTTCGACGTTCATTTTTTCGACGACCCGCGTGCGGCAGAACTCGGCCATGCCGATGCCCGTGGCGTTGCCGTGCGTTTCGTCGGTCAGGTCGCGGACGATGATCCGCTTCACTTTGGGCCATTCCCCTTCAGCCGCGACGTGGTCGTTGTACTTGCGGCCGATCACGTTGGTATCCATTCCCGTGCCGCTGATGTTCTTGCCGATCTGGTCGATGAGCAGAATGTCGGCCGTCTTGAACGGCAGCCGCGGAATCCACTCCTTGGCCAGCACCAGCAGTTCCTTCTCGCGCTCTTCGAATTCCTGCGGCGCGACGGCCCGCACGAGCGCCGTCTGGTCGTAGGCGTTTTCGACAATGCCCAGCCCGGCGACGATACGGCACTTGGCCAGCACCTCGCGGGCGACGCTCCGCACGATCTGCGGAAAGCTGTAATTCATGATCGCCCGGTGATAGATTTTGGCGCCGGCATGCTTGCCCAGGCCGATCAGCATCATTTTCATCAGGCCCGATTCGATATCGCCGACAAAGCCCGTGTGCGGCTTGATCCGGCCGACGACGAGCACGTGGTCGGCCCCATAGGCGTGTTTATCGAAATGAACGGGAAAACCTTCCGCGGCCTGGCAGACGACCACGGTGTCCATGCTGGCCCGGATCGGACAGCCGCAGTACTCCTCGGTGATGCCGTAGCCTTCGATCAGTTCGCGCTGTCCCTCGGCCGTGCCGCCGCCGTGGCTTCCCATGGCGGGGACGATCAACGGCTGGGCCCCCAGCGACTTCAGATGTGCGACGGCCGATTTAATGATCAGCGCGATATTGGCAATGCCCCGGCTGCCGGCGGTGATTGCCACGGTCTGGCCGGGCTGGATCGTGCTGGCCAGGTTCAGGCGGCCGAGTTCGGCAGCCACGGTGCCGGGAATCTGCTCGGGCGCGAGCGTGGGGGCTTCGAACTTCTGGCGAACGCGAAAGAGCTGGGGATAGGACGACATGGGACCCTGGGCAAGCGGACGCGGGGAGGCGGAGCGATGGTTAATTATAGAGGCTGACGAGCCATCCGCTATTTGCCAACGAAATTGGTACGATACACCTGCGGCCCAGGGCTCGCCCGACTGGCCGCTGGCCTCTCCCACGTCCTGCTACGAAGGTCTCCGATTTCATGACCACCACCTCTCCCGATAATTGGGTTCGCCGCGACCGCTGCGGGCTTCGCTGGATCGTCCCGCTTCGCTGGGCCCCCCTTGTGCTGGCGGCGCTACTGCTGGCCGGCTGCGGCAGTTCCGAGACCGGCCAGCCCGGTCCATCGGGCCAACCCGCCGTGTCCGAAAGCAAGGGAACGGTCGGCGTCTCGGTACTGACGCTGAGCAATCCGTTCTTCAAGACGATCGGCGACACGATCACCGAGGAGCTGAAAGCGGCCGGTTACGAGACGGTCGTCGTGGCGGGCGAGGAAGACGTTGCCATTCAACAGCGGCAGGTGAACGACTTCCTGGTCAGCAAGGCGGCCGCGATCGTCCTCTGCCCGTGTGATAGCAAGGCAATTGGCCCGGTGATTCAAAAAGCCAATGAGGCGGGAGTGCCCGTCTTTACGGCTGACATCGCCTGCCTCGCGCCCGAGGCCAAAGTCGTGTCGCACATTGCGACCGACAACCTCGGCGGCGGACGTCTCGCAGGGGAGGCGATGATCGAGGCGCTCGGCGAAGCGGGGGGAAAGGTTGTCGTGCTCGATAAAAAAGCCGCCGAGTCGTGCCTGCTGCGCGTGCAAGGATTCATGGAAGTGATCGACGCGCACAATGCGCAGGCCTCGGGCAAGATCGAGGTCGTCGCCGAGCTTCCCGGCGATGGCGACCGAGCGAAGGGCTTCAAAGCGACCGAAGACGCGCTGCAGTCACACAGCGATCTGGCGGGCATTTTTGCGATCAATGATCCGTCGGCCCTGGGCGCGTACGACGCGCTCGAAAAGGCGGGTAAGGCCGAGCAGGTGAAGATCATCGGCTTTGACGGCCAGGATTTCGGCAAGGAAGCGATCCGGGACGGCAAGGTCTACGCCGACCCGGTTCAGGACCCCGAAGAGATCGGCCGCAAGACGGCGCAATCGATCCTGGCTTACTTCCGAGGCGAACCGGTGCCCGCCGAGCAGCTCATTCCGACGAAGCTCTATCGGCAGGCGGACGCCCAGGCCGATCCGGCCTTGTCGCCTGCCAAATAGGGGCCGCTGTCACGTGTAGTCAGCAGGAATCGGCTCTGCATTCTTTCCGAGCAAGAGCCGAAGCTCCCACGCGCTGGGCCCTCCAAGCCGCACGCGAATCGAGGCTTCGATCGCCCAGAATAGTGCGAGTGCAAGGATCGCGGCGGCTGTGGTATAGACCATCATCGCTGGCACTCCCCGCAGGCCGCCGGGCCAGCGAAGGACAAACAGCATCGCTGGCGGGATGCTGAGCAGCGATACGGTAATAACCGACGCCGAGACGATCGACCAACCAGTCCAGAATTCCTCCGCGCTGCGGTGCGGCGCCAGGCGGGCAATCGCCAGCGAAGCGGCGATCACCGCCATTCCCAGCAGATAGTCGCTGATTGAGAGCGGCCGCTCCGAGGTCTTGGTGCCGGTCTCGGTGGGCCGGACCAGCGACCAGCCGGCAAAGAGTTTCAGGCCCCACAGCGGCGACTGAACAACCAGTGCCAGGAGCGGCATCGACATGATGGCAATGCGAATCTCGCGTTCCATGCGAAACGGGACCGTGCTCATCCACAAATAGGCGACGTAGCCAGCTCCCCAGGCCGCGAAGAGGATCATCGCAGCAGCCCAATAGATGCCCACGCGGTACAGCCACCCAGCGGGCGCAAATACCACACCGATCGAGAGCATGCCTGCCTGTGCCCCGATCAGGCCCCCGCAGGTGTAGACCCAGACCGCTCCCCAGTCGCGTTGCTGAAAGATGTGCATCAGCGGCAGCACGGCAAAATTCGCCGTCAGGAAGAATGCCGCCAGCACCGCCAAGATCCTCCATGCGATTTTGGTGTTCTGATGGTGAGCCCGCAGAGATGTCTTCCACCTCGCTGGCAGCGGCCGGTCCCACCCCAGGTCGGCCGCCGGGTTGCTGAACGGCACCGTCAGGGGCTGGTCCGCGGCGGATTCGCGTTCGGTCATCAGGATTCCATCATCGCCAGAGAGTTCTGGTCAGCGATGAAGAAATCATAACCTGCGAAGAATTCGGAGAAAACTTGCGGCGAAGTCTTTTTACAATGCGGGAAGTCGGGGATCGGAGGTCAGAGGTCGCGACTTCCGACTTCTGACCTCCGCCTTTGTGCGTTCAACCGATCCCTCAGCGCGGCTCGGCTGGCAAATCGATCCAGCGCCGTTCGGCGTGCGATGTGAGCACCGAGTCGGCGACGACCTGCGCTCGCAGGCCATCGTAGAAGCTGGGGACCGCGTCGCGCCCTTCGCAGATCGCGCTCACAAACTCCCACACGAGGTCGTAGCGGAAGACGGTGGCCGGTTCGCCCTGGCTCGCGTCGCGGGGGCTGTCGGCCGGTTTGAGGAACTCGGACGGCACATCGACGGGAGCCAGATCCTGCCCCGTTTTCCCGACCATGATCTGATTGGGCATGTGCAGCCGGTACACGGCCGTTCCCTCGCTGCCGTTGATTTCGGCCCACTCGTGGCCAAAGCCCTTAAAGCCGTAGCCCTTGGCCAGGGTCGTTCCTTCCCAGACGCCGGTCGCGCCGCTTTCGAACTCGGCAATCAGGCTCGACCAATCGTCGACCTCGCTGGGGGGGCAATCGCGGCCGTCGACCGTCTTCGTGCGGGGGGCGAAGCGGGCAGTCGCGCCGCAGAGGCTCTTCAGGGGCCCGAGCAGGTCGATCGCGAAATCGATCCGGTGGATCGTCATATCGAACAGGTCGCCGGCCCCGGCCGTGTTTTTGTATTGCCGCCAGCCCCAACTCGTCTCGGGCCAGTCGAGGAACCGCTGGCTGCGGAAGTGCCGCAGTTCGCCCAGGGCCCCGCTTGTGACCAGGTGCCGCAGGTACCGCATCGAGGGGGCGAAGCGATACGTGAACGCCGTCATGTGGACGAGCTTCTTGTCGCGGCAGGCGTGGTACATCTCGCGCACTTCGCCCGCATTCAGGCCCAGCGGCTTTTCGCACATCACGTGCTTGCCGTGCTTGGCGGCGGCCAGGGCGATCGGTTTGTGCGTAAAGTTCGGCGTCGCGATGATCACCGCGTCGACGTTCGGATCGGCACAGATCGCCTCGGCGTCGGTGGTGATGTTGTCGCAGTTCCACTCGCGGCGGCGCTTGTCGAGCAGTTCCTGACTGGCGTCGCAGACCCCTGTCAGCGTGGCCCGCGGGTCGATCCGGATTCCAGGGACATGGTGATAGTCGCTTACGGCACCGGCGCCGATAATCGCGATCTTGACGGGGTTCGAGGCGGAGTAGGTCATGGCTGTCGGATCCCAAGAGACGAATAGGGGCAGGCGGCGACGGGTCTGTACCGAACCGAGCGACGAGTTTGCGGCAAGTTTCGCACAAATCGGGGCGAGCGTCAGCAGGCCAGACCCAGCGGTCCCCGAGCAGCCCAGAATCGCGCGGCCGCGCGACAATAAACGCTTGTTGCGCAATACCTGAGGCATAAACCAAACGGTTCTAAGGGAATCTCATCTTCCGCTATTGAATTCACTTGCCCCCTGCTGGCGCAGCGCTGCCAGCTGTGAAATATTTCCCTATGCCACCCGAAAGAAGGTGTACCCGTGCAAGGTGAACCGGTACATTGATTGGAACAAATGCGGGGGCATTCGTCCCTGGAGAAAGCTGCAACGTGCGTTGCTAACCTATTGAGAGTCTTTGATTTATGTGTCTGCTGGCGGTCCAATATAAGAGTGTGCCCGAAGCGCCGATCCTGGTCGCGGCCAATCGGGAAGAGGCATACGACCGGCCCTCACTGGTTCCTGCGATTCAGCCCGGCAAGCCGCGGGTCCTCTCGGGAGTGGACGCCAAAGCAGGCGGCACTTGGCTGGGCGTGAATCAGAACGGCTTGTTCGTCGGCGCAGCGAACCGTCCCAAGATGTATGGCCCCGCTGCTCCAAAGTCGCGAGGCCTCTTGTGCCGCGATTTGCTCCGTGCCAACTCGGCCCGCCACGGCGTCGACATCGCCATGGAAGAACTCACGGCGAACAAGTACGACGGTGTCAACTTTATCATTGCCGATGCCGAATCCGGCTGGGCGGTACATGGCGGCGACGATCCGTACGTGAGCGAGCTCGAAGAAGGGCTGAACCTGATCAGCAACTTCGATCTGAATGACGCCCGCGACGAGCGGCAGAAGCTGGCGCGCCGCCTGCTCACGCTGCAAACGCTCGATTCGGCCGTCAAGTTCCTGGCGGTGGCCAGCAAGGCCTTTGCCCGCCCGGCTGCGGCTGCCGACCGCCCGGGGATGATCGTTCGCGGCAAGGAACGGGGCACCGTCAGCTCGACGCTAATTGCCCTGGGCAAGAAGCCGCGCGACGCAATCTTTCAATACGCCAACGGCTCGCCCGACGTCGCCCGCTACGAGGACTACTCGCCCCTCCTGCGCGACATTCTCAGCCGGGGCCTCCGCGAATCGCGAACGAAGCAGAAGGCGTAGGGAAGGTGGTCCAGAAGGGCCGGTCAAAGTGGTCCAATGGTCCCCATTGGACAAGCAGTGCAGCAGACCTCATTTTTGTTGCGGAGGTCTGTAGGCCCAAAGACCCCGCTCGCAATTCCCGTCCGACGGGGACCGTCGGACCACTTTGGCGGCGATGCACTTCACCCCGCCCGGCGATACAGCCAGGCGTTGCCCCGTTTGCCGGCGACATTGGCGGCTCCGGTGTGGCGGAGGCAGTAGGCGACGCGCTGGGCCGTCCACCGCGGTATCTGCAGTGCCGCTGCGAGGTCGGCGGTGTGAAACGGTTCCGACAGTCCCGCCGGAACCAGCCGCCACAGGTCGCCTGCCGAGCGAAACCGCTCCACCGCCGTCACCGCCACGAGCCGCTGATCCTCGACGACAAAGTCCTTGGCCCGCCAGCGGCGTCGCTTGCCGTGCCCGGGATAGCGGCGTTCTTCGATTTCGACGAGCGGCGTTTCGAGCGTCAGATTGGGATGCGGAAAGACCCGCGTGAAGTAGACCAATTCGTGAAACAAGTCGATTAGCGTCCCGCGCTTGGGACTGGCCCGC
>JALORD010000479.1 GCA_025459145.1 Pirellulaceae bacterium
CTGATCGGCCGTGATGCCGAATTGCTCAAACTTCGCGTCGGTTCGGCGATGGAGCGCGAGGTATGCCCGGCGGAGGGCGATTGCAATGTCGTGGCGCGTAGTCATGCGAGCGAGTCAACGCAGTTCGTGTGTATACGCACGATGTGGGAGTGGAGTGTAAATGGCGGAAACGCGCGATGCAAGCGTGCGGGTGCATTCTGGCGGAATCGCCGTGCGCTGGCTGGCGACAGACGCGTGGTCGTTGACCGCTACTTGCCGGCGCCGGCATAGGAATACTGCGACACCGTCTCCCAGGCAATACTCTGCAGGATCGCGTTCTGCTCGTCGGTCAGGCCGGCGAGGTTGTGTCCCACGGGACTCATCCGATAGATCGCCGCGAAGTTGCAGTAGCTGGCCAGGGCCTGAATGTGCGGGCCCCCGTGGCCGATTGGGTCGGTGAAGAGTTCGGACTGTTTGACGACGCCGGGATACTTGCCATCAATCACGAGGCGTCGCAGCTTCACGACGGCGTCGCCGACCGGGACGATGAACACAGCCGACTTGCCGTGCTGCTTGTTGAGCTCATCGACCTGGGCTTCGAGTTTCGTCCGCCACTCGTCGATCGCGGCCTGCAAGTCGGCGACCTTCGCTTCGTCGCGCTGGTGGTTGTTCGTGATCCGCTTCTCGCCCGGACAATCAAACGGATACCACGACGCCTGCACCAGCAGCCGCAGCTTCGGATTGTGGGCGAGACCCAGCTCCGTGAACTTCGTGATCCCTTCATCCGGAATCTGTACATGGGCCGCCATCGTGAAGACATCGACTTCGCCGCCGGCCAGCGCCGGCTTGGCTTTGTTCTTCTCGTCGGCCAGATCCCAGTGCTGAATCACCCGCGAGCCGCCGATCCCCTGTGTCCCGACCAGTTTGTGCCCTTCGATGCCCGCCGACTTCACGAGCTGCTCGACCCGCGGCGGGACGAACATGTGGAAGCTGTGGCCGGTATAGAAGACGCGTTGGCCGGCAGGCTTCGGGGCGTCGTCGGCAAGCGTCGGCGCTACGACGAGCGCAACCAGCAGCAGCATCAGGGCGCGGTGGCGGAGCATTTAGTCTCTTTCTCAAGAACCGACTCGAGCCCAGGGTCCAGGCGGAACCTGGGAGCGAATGCACTTCCGCTCGCGGAGCGAGCGGACCACGGGGCGCAGGCGCTACTCCAGCGTAAACGCCGGGAGCTTCACGATCTTGCCTCCCTTTTCGGCCGACTGGTGGGCGCAGATGCCGACGCATGTCCAGTTGGCGGCCGTCCGGGCATTCGGCCATGGGTCGCGGTTCTTCACGAGCGCCGTCACCATTTCATGGACCATGTGCGGGTGCGAGCCGCCGTGTCCGCCTCCCTGGATGAACGACAGGTGCTCGGCGTCGTGAATCTCCGCCGGCTGCGTAAAGCGGCGGATCGGCTCCGGCAGGAGGTGCGCGAAATCGGGCACGGTCACCTTGCTGGGAATTTCGGGCTCAGGCTTTTTGGCCGTGTGGATGATGTGCGGCTCATGCTCGACGAGCGTCCATTCGAAGCTCTTCTTCGTGCCATAGACGTCGAAGCTCTCGCGGTACTGCCGGGCCGTGTCGTACAGGAATCGCCAGATGTGGGCCACGACGTCGCTGTCCTGCACCTTGATATGGCAGGTCTCGACGGCGAATTTGTTCCCCGATTTTTTGGCGATATCCTTCCGCACGGTACCGCTGCCGAAGCACGAGACGTACTCGGCCCGCTTGTCTAAGAGGCCCAGGCAGGGGCTCACGACGTGCGTGGCGTAGTGCATCGGAATCATCTTCTGCCAGTAATCGGGCCAGCCGTCCATGTCCTGCGGATGCGACGCGGCCAGGTGCTGGATCTTGCCCAGTTCCCCCTTTTTGTACATTTCCTTGATGAACAAAAACTCCCGGCTGTAGACGACCGTCTCAGCCATCATGTACTTGAGGCCCGTGTCGTCGACGAGCTGACAGATCTTGTCGCACTCTTTGATCGTGGTGGCCATCGGCACCGTGCACATCACGTGCTTGCCGGCCTTCAGGGCCTCGATCGACATCCAGGCGTGATCGGGAATCGGCGAATTGATGTGGACGAAGTCGACATTCGGATCGGCCAGGACGTCTTCGTACTCGGTGTAGCGGGTGCCAATGCCAAAGTCGTCGCCGACCTTGTTCAGCTTGGCCTCGTTCCGCTGGCAGATCGCCGCGATGTTGGCCTGCGGATGGGCCTGATAAATGGGAATAAACTCGGCTCCAAACCCCAAGCCGACCATCGCCACGTTGACCTGCTTACCGCCCTTTTTTGCCATGATATGCCGACCTCCGGAGAGAAGTAGCTAGACCCAGTTGCGAGACAAAACTACGCTGGATTCTCGCGATACGCGATCTATCTTTTACGATTCGGCGAGTCGGACCGCAATGGACCGCCTCCGCCGCCCATTCGGGAGCGCCCATGCGAACCGCGGACCAAGTTGCCAGGAGGGCGGTGGTGATGGCCGCACTCAGTTTTCGCGCTTCACTCGAAGCTACGGACCATCCGCGCAGCGCCCCGTTGAGTGAAGAAATTCTGAAGTGGCTGGAAGCGGTCGGTGTAGTGAGTGAGTTGTCGTCTCTGGAAAGAGAGATCCTGAGCACTCCCTATCGCCGCCTTGAAGCGCAACAGTTAGGCGACGCTCGCTGGTCGGGCGAGGGAGCTTGGGTGTTATCCTGGGCACTTGGCCGCGTCCCGTTGCCAGCCTCGCACGAGCCCGTGGATTACCAACCGCTCGTGGAGGAGCTGCGGGTTATGCGCCCTGAGGCACGGGAACTCGTGACTGATGCCAGGCTGCGGTCTGACGCCGAATTGGTCGCGTATGCCGTGAGAGCTTGGGCATTTCGATCCGAACTGCACCTGCGACGCTTGGCAGGCAACGCTCGAACTGTCCTAGCGAAGATCGAGCGACAGCGGCTTTCGGACTTGGGACTTACTCCCTCGGAACAGATTATCTCGGAGACGGCAAGGTTGGTGGATGATCTCAGCGTGGAAGAACGGCGAATTGCGGCTGGACCGGCGTTTATTCGTGAGCATGCGATGTTTTGGATTTTAGGAGATCGAGCCGCTTATTTTGAAGACTGAATGAGCCATGTTGACACCAAGCCCGATCAAAAGGCCTCTCCCAAATGAGTTTCCCCGATGTAGCTGGACTTCCGCGGGTCGATTGCAAGGATGGAGCGGGGCAGGGGGCAGAGGCAGAGTTTAGCCGCAGGTATGCGCAGAAGGACGCAGAGGAGGCAGGTGGGTGGAACGAACCCCCTCGCTTCCGCCCTGCCCGAATCTGCGTTTATCAGCGTTCATCTGCGGCAAATTTGCCGGCATCCCGGGTTCACCCTGGCGGACTGCTCGGCGCCGCTCCGCGCTGCCCTTTGCGTGCGTTGTCGTAGGCCAAGCGGCGGAATTCGGGCTTCGGTCCGAAGTTGAGGAGCAGACCTACTTCGACGTTCGTCGCCCGCAGGTAATTGAGGAGTTGGGCCTCGTGGGCAGAGTCAATTGCTCGACTTGCCTTGAGTTCGAGTAGAACGACGTTTTCAACGAGCAAGTCGCCTTCGAAGGTGCCGACCACCTGGCCGCGGAACGACACGTCGATGGGAAGCCGGAACTGGACGCCGATGTTCGCTTCTCGCAGAGCGATCAGCATCGACTTTTCATAGACCGACTCCAGGAAACCGTGGCCAAGCTCGCGGTAGACGTCGTAGAAAACGCGAATGATCTTGTCGGTCAGTTCGCCATGCTTGAAGTCCTTCACTGATGCGGTCCTCGGCTGATCCCTTGTAGATTACCAAGCCGAGTTTAGTCAAAACCGAATTCAGTTTCGGAGAATTCAGATCTGCGACTGAATGATGGAACGCCTATTCACGCTCGACCCTTTTCCGAATCTGCGTTTATCTGCGTTCATCTGCGGCAAAATATTCCGTTCCGTGGCGCCGCTACGCCCCGTCGGGAATCTCCGGCTCGACGACGTTTGCCAGCAGCGTGAGCGATTCTTGCCAGCCGAGGTAGCAGAATTCGACGGGGATCGCCGCGGGGATTCCTTCCTGGACGATCGAGAGCTCCGT
>JALORD010000088.1 GCA_025459145.1 Pirellulaceae bacterium
TTGAAACTTGAGCACGCTGTTGAGTGAGAACTCGCCAACTAGCAGGTTGCCGGCACTGTCGAAGGTGACGCGACGCCCATCGACTAGGCCGCCAGTGCCGGTTGGAACAAAGGTGCCCATCGATGCACCCGTGGTCCCGTCGAACCGAGCTACATAGCCTATTCCGAGGGGCAACTGGGATCCGATTGTCCCATGCTCGTGAGGCACGACGGCGACGTAGAGATGACCATCGGGGCCAATGGCCATATCGAAGGGCCCATGGTCGGAGTCAGTCGACGCGAATTCGTCCATAAATGCGCCGGGAGTGGCGCCGAAAGGTCCTTGGAAACGAAGGATCTGGCCGCTGTTCTGACTGGCTACATACAGGTTCTGGTCCGGACCAAACAGCAGACCCCGCGGCGAGAGGAGGCCGCCGGCCCCGGGCACTACAAATTGATCAATGAACGCGCCGGTGTTGCCGTCGTATCGGAGCACCGAGTGGGTCGTCCGGGCGCTGTTCACATAGAGATCGCCATCCGGGCCAAAAGCCAGATCAAACGCACCGTCGAGGCCTCCCGAGTTTGGCGTCACGAATTCGCCAAGAAACTCTCCGGACGGTCCATATCGCAACACGCTGTTGGTCGCGCCACTAATGACATACAAATCACCGTTATGGAACGTCATCCCCCTGGGAGCGTCGAGCCCGCTCGGAGCCGATTGCACAAAGGCGTCCAGAAAAACGGTCCCGGTCGCGCCCTCGGTCACAGTCACGTCACTAATGGCAACCTGAAGCTGACCACCCGACGCAAAGAAACTCGCGCGCACTTCGTCTCCGGTGAGTGCGTGGTCGTAGAGCTTCAGCTCGTCGATCAGGCCATTGAAGAGGAACTTGTGCGGCGTACTGGGATAACCTCCATGACTACCAATACCAACGCCCGGATTGCTGGCGGGGTCGAGCGGACCGAAGGGACGCTCAGCCGTTATCGACTGCGAGACGAGCACCCCATTGAGATAAAGCTTCATCTCCCCGGTTGCGTCGTCGAGCGTTCCGGCTACGTGGACAAACTGTCCCACCGGCAACGGAGCTTGCACGCCAGCGCCGCCGGACAAACTGCTGATCTGGAACTTGATCAGCCCGTCTTCACCGAGCGTCAACTGGTAGGGGTCGAGCCCTCCCCGGTCGTCGCCTCGAAACAGGATCAGTCCGTGCCCGCTCCCTTCGGCGGGATAGGCATTGGCTTTCACCCAGGCTTCGATGGAGATCGAACCTGTTAGCGCCAAGGTTGGAGCATCGGCCACGCCAATCCGGTCATCCACGCCATCGAGGCGGAACGCAGATCCGACCTGCCCGGTAGCATACCCCGTGCCGTTGATCAGCGTGCCGTGGTTGGTCCCGACCGAATCGGCAGCCGTGTTGTCGCCCGACCAGTAGCTCACCAGGGCTAGCAGTTGCCGGTCCTCTAATCGTTCCAGGAGGGGCCGGCGACTGCGGCGACCGCGCCGCTTATCGGCTGCCGAATCGAAGCGGTGGCTGGAGTTTGCAGAAATCAGGCCGGCTAGTCGAGATAAAAAGGTCACGTTCAATTCTCCGGTTCATTCTTGGCCTGTCTACAATGAAAAAGCTTCCGCCGCGCGCAAGCCGAGCGCGGCGGGATGCTCCGGCCGGTGAGGGACTGGTTTGGCGACTGGCCTCACCGGCCGGCTTTTCTCTTCGACGGATCGAACTGGCTAGTGCCGCAATCTGCGGCAGTGGAATCAGCTCATGGGTCGGCCATGCTGCTGAAATCTTGTTCGAGTTGTTTCAGGGCCGGCGAGACTGGCTCGTGATTGGCGATCCATTCCCTCGCGTATTGCTGCCATTTCCGCGACTCGTCGATTTGACCCTGCTGGTGCAGCACGATCGCCAGGAAGAGTGACGTCGTGATGTTCTCGTCGGGCTTGAGTTCCAGCGAGCGGCGAAAGCTGGCGACCGCGCCGATCGGGTCCTTGGCCCGGTAGCGGGCGATGCCCAGGACCCGGTGCATTTCGAATCGATGCGGGGCCAACCGGACCGCCTCCTCGGCAATCGCCACGGCACTGCGCGGAAACGGAGTGGGGGAATGCCGCGTCATTAGCCAGGCGTGCTTTTCCAAAGCGTCGGCGGAAGGGTCCGACTGCTTCCAGCGAGGAGCCTTCAGCCGGGCGAAAGCCGCGTTCATGGACACCTCTGCCTCGCCGGCCGCTTCGGCCCGCATCAGTTCCGCGATGGGGAGCACGGGGTCCGTCGGCAAGTCCGACGACGCGGTCACCGGCTGCCGTTGCAACCTAGCCACAAACCGCTCGAGGCTTGCGGCTGCTTCCGCCGCCCGGCCTTGTTTCATTTGCAGCGAATGCAAGTGGAGCATTGCGTTCCATCGCTGTCCCCAGCCGCCGTGCGTCAGGTCGTCCATCGCGACCCGGTACAGCGGTTCCGCCTCGGCGTCGCGCCCCTGTCTTTCCAGCAACTGGCCGAGCTGAATGCGAACGAGCGCCCGAAAAGCCTCGTCGTGATGCCCCAGCACGAGGCGGCGGTACATGTCGTCGAAGTGTTCCAGGGATTGGCGTAGGTACAACTCGGCTTGTTCCAAGTCGCCGCGACTTTCGAGGTACATGGCTTTCGCATCGAGCACCGACGCCAGCTTCCCCCGGTAGTGGCGTTCGCTCTTTCCCTCGGCCCATAGCTGCTGGAATGCGGCCGCACTCTCGTCAAACAGCTTGTCGATCTCGGCGGCGGGCGCGCCCCGGCCCACCAAGTGCGAGGCGAACTCGAGCTGGGCGATTGCCAAGTAGTCGCGGCAGGCAACATTCGTGGGATCTTTGACCGTTAAGGCGCTGGCCGCCTCGACTCGCTGGCGGTGCCAGGCCTCGTCACGCCGGTGCCCTTGCACGCGGTCCAGATCCGCCTCGAGGACCAGGAGTTGGAAGCGGTGGTCGGATTGCTGAGGTTCGAGCCGGGTTAACGTCCGGCGGAGGTCGATCGCCCGGCGGAAACGTTTTTCGACCCGCGTACGATCCCAATCGTCGCGCGAGTGCAGTTCGGCCGAAGCGAGCGCCTGATTGGCCGAAGCCAATTCGCTCATATACTTCGGCTCCGTTGGATGGCGAGCGATCAGTTCCTCCAGCACGACAAACGCTTTGTCGTAAGCCTCGAACGCCTCGTCGTACCGCTCGATCTCGAATTTCACTTCACCGATCCGCCGCCAGGCGCGAGCCGTGCTGAAACGGACGGCCGGGCTCGTTCCGTGCTGGGCCAGCAATTTCTCGTAAAAGGCCATCACCTCGTGGATCAGCTCCTGGCGAATCCCGTCGAACCGGGGGCTCCGGGGTAGTTTTCCTTCGTCCAGTTGCTTCAGCAAATTGTCCACCGCTGCCAGGGCGAGCTCCACATTCTGCTCGGCGTCTTTACGTTGAGCTTCCGCCTCGGCCTGTGCTTGCCTGGCGGCTGCCGCCTGCCAGATGCTGACGCCCGTGCCCAGGGCGAGCGCCAGCGCGATCATCGCCGCGGCTGCGAGGATCACCTTGTGGCGGCCCACGACCTTGCCCATCCGGTAAACGACCGACGGCGGACAGGCTTCGACCGGCTCATCGTCGAGGTACCGCTGGATGTCGGCCGCCAGCGCACTGGCCGACTCGTAGCGGCGAGTGCGGTCCTTTTCCAGGGTCTTCATCACGATCCAGTCGAGTTCGCCGCGGAGGAGCTTGTTCCAGCGGCGCTCGTCGATTCCCCGTTTCTGGGAAAGGGTCGACAGCGCGTGCGCCTCGAGCGTGCTGATGCGGTGACTGGGACGCGGCGGCTCCTCGTCCTGGAGAATCCGCCGCATCTCATTCAGTCCGGCCCGCCGCAACGTTTCCTGATCGAACGGCGTTTGTCCGGTCAGCAACTCGTAGAGCAGGACCCCCAGCGAGTACACGTCGCTCCTCGTATCGACATCGAGTCCGCTCATCTCCGCCTGTTCCGGGCTCATGTAGAGAGGTGTGCCCAGAAGCTGAGCGAAGCCCGTATGCAAGGTCTGCTCGGTGAGCTGTTGTCCCAGCGCCTTAACGATCCCGAAATCGATGATTTTGGGGACCGCCAGCTCGTCGTGCATCGTGACCAGCACATTCGAAGGTTTTAGATCGCGATGGATGATCCCCTTCTGGTGGGCATGTTGGACCGCCTGACAGACCTGCACGAAAAGCCACAGCCGCTCGCGCACCGGCAATCGCCTCTGGTCGCAGAATTCGGTGATCGGCAGTCCGCGCACCAGCTCCATCACAAAGTAAGGGTGGTTCGTGGCGGTGGTGCCCGCGTCGAGCACCTTGGCGATGTGCGGATGGTCCATCATTGCCAGCGCCTGCCGCTCGGCCTCAAAGCGGGCGATCACTTGCCGGCTATCCATGCCCGGTTTGATCAACTTGAGCGCCACGAGGCGCCGGACGGGCTGGCGCTGCTCGGCCATGTAGACGAGCCCCATTCCCCCTTCGCCGATCAGTTCGAGTAGTTTATAGGGGCCGATCTCGCGGCTCGCGGGAACGTGTGATGACTCACAGGTTGCATCGAGCTCCGCCACGCAGGCGGCGGGGCCGACTTCCAGAAAGCTGCGGGCTTCGTCCTGCGCGGCGAGCATCTTCTCGACACGGCAGCGCAGCAGCTGATCGTTCGCACAGGCCCGCGCGAGATACGCCTCGCGCTCGACAGGCGCTTGTTCGAGCGCTGCAAAAAAAATCGCTTCGAGGTGGGATAGGTTGCTCATGGTAGGTCCGCCATCTGATAGTGCGACAACCGGCCCACGACCCCCTCACCAGACGCGAAGAATCATGAGGTGGAGGTCGGGGGCTGATCTGCTAATTCCGCATACAGCCAGGACTTAGCAAACGTCCACCAGCGCTCGGCTGTGGCCAGAGAAATCCCGAGCGCAGCTGCGACTTCGGGCATCGTCAGCCCGGTGAAGTACCGGAGTTTGACGAGTTCCGCCTTGGCGGGATCGACAGCCGCCAATCTGGCGAGGGCTTCGTCGAGAGCCAGCAGGTCGAGCGGGCTCTCTGGCTGGATGAGGCACGCCGAATCGAGTTCGACCCGTTGAAACTGTCCGCCTCGCTTCAAACGCTTTTTTTTTCGGGCCTGCTCGATCAGAATCCGCCGAATCGACTCGGCGGCCGCGGCGAAGAAGTGCCCCTTCGACTGCCAGGGGAAGGACAGTTCCCCCTGGACCAGCCGCAGATAGGCCTCGTGGACGAGCGCCGTCGCCTGGAGCGTCTGCCCGGGCTTTTCGTTTGCTAGTCGGGCCGCGGCCAGCTTGCGCAGCTCGTGGTACACCAGCGGCAGCAGCTGCTCCGCCGCCGAGGGATCGCCGGATTCGATTTGCGAGAGGATGCGGGTGACATCGGACATGTTCGCGATTCTGGCATGCAACCGGAAGATCTGCAAACTGACTGCTCACTCGAACCCTTGTTTGAAGGTCAGCAGTCGGAACCGGCGATATCGGACCTCCGAGGTTGTCGACATTTTCGCCATGATTCCATCTCCCCACGGTGCGGCAGTACTTTTCGGGGAGCGAAAGAGGCCGCGGCGGTGCGCGACCGAAGTTGTTACGGGGATTGGGGTTCCAGCGTCGTTCGGCGGGGCTCGTGGCGGGGGAAAATTTTTTGGGTTTTTGTGATTTTTCATAAGTCTTTGTGCGAACACTATTTATGGCCAAATTGGGTCCGGCGACGCGGGGAGGTTGTGGTATACTCGCCGCTTGGCGAAACACTCGCCGAGGAGAGGGTGCGCTTCTCGAGTGGCATTTTGGGCGGCATCTCGGGCGGCTGGTCGCCTGGCGACGACTGGTGCGACATCTTGCCGCGAGTGTTCGGCAGGCGGGGGCCTGCCCCGATCGATTTGTGTCGTGATCAATTGACGAGCGGATCGAATCAGCCGCCGCGATCTTTGGCAAAACGATCGGTGACGGTGTGCCTGTGGGAATGCTGCTGCGCCCGCCTTTGGCGTCGTCGCTGCGAGATGGATGCAACGCCGCTCCGCGGTTCACGATACGTGGTGGGTGCGCGATAACCCCGGCTCACGCCGGGGGCTCATCGGTATCGCCGCTCTGCGGCTGTGGCAAGCAAAACGGTCTCGCAATTCCCGCGGACCGCCCCTCTCGGAGCGCGTTGAGGTGAACGTTCCGTTAAATCGTTGCCGGCGCTCAATTGTGTGCAGTTACGGTAAGTCGCTGCCGGGAAACGACTTGCGGCAACGCTGAGCGCTAGTCGATGCAGACGAGGAGGCCGGGGGCGCTCAGTGTTCAGTGGGAGGGTTCCGAGTTCCATGTTCCGGGTTCAAAGTTCCAGGTTGGGGGCGGACCGTGGTTGATGGCCTGGGATCGCACTCGGCATTGAGGTGAACGTTCCGTTAAATACTCGCGGGCGCTCAGTGGAGTGCAGTTGCTGCAAGTCGCTGCTGGAAAACGAGTTGCAGCGACGCTTAGCGCTGGCCGACGCAGCGGAAGTGCCCCAAGGCGCTCAGCGCTCAGTGGTTAGGCGGTTCGAACACCGGGCTGGTTCGCCCAGGCGTCAGCTCCCCGGATGCAATGGCCAACTGGCAGGCGGAATGGGAGACACAAAGTCCGCCGGCTTGATCGCCAGAATGCTGGCGTCGCAGGTCGCCAGGACTTTTTCAGCTGTGTTCCCTAGCAGCAAGCCTTGGATACCGCTGCGGCCGACGGTTCCCATCGCGACGAGATCGACGGCGAGATGTTTGACCATTCGCTCGATTTCCTTCCAGGGGGTGCCCCAGGACAGGTGGACCTCGATCTGGCTGCGGTCGACGCCGAGTTGAGACAGGAATACTTCGAGGCGGGCCGCCGCCTCGGCGTTGATTTCTTCGCGGAGCGAACTGCCGTCGGGGACGTGGGAGATCAGATCGTCGGGCACATCGCCCGAGTCGATGACATGGAGCAAATGAAACTTCGCGGCCGCTTGCCGGGCGATCCAGAGGCCGTGCGTTGCTGCTTGAAGGCTGACATCCGAAAAATCGGTAGGAGCGAGGACGGCGCGGGGAACGCCCACGTGGTCAGGTTTGACGATCCAGACGCTGGCCGGGCACTTGCGAATCAGGCGCTTGGCCGTGCTGCCGATGAAGAACTGCTCCCAGGCGGCCAGACCGCGGGTGCCGGCCAATACGAGGTCGTAACCCTCGGCCTGCGTGGCGTGCGTCAGCTCGACAAAAGGCTCGCCGAGCAGCGTCTCGAACGTGACGTCGAGGTCGGTGGCGCCGAGATTGGCAATCGTCCGCCGCATCCGCTCATCGGACTTGCGGCGCACCTCGCGCTGGAACTGATTTCCTTCCCCTTCGAGCAGATCGAGCTTCGCCCGGGTCGATGCCGAATGGACAACTCGCCGCAGATCGGGCAAGCAGTGAGCAAGCGTGATGCTCGCGCCGCACTTCCGCGCGAGCCAAACAGCCTGCCGCAAGGCGGCATCGGCGGAGGGGGAGAAATCGGTGGCCGTGAGAATGCGGCGGTAACCAGCGAAGGCGTGATTCATGTTGCTCTCGGCTGCCTGGGCTATGAACGTGCGATACCGTTCAGTTTACCTGGTGCAGCCGAGCGGAGACATGCTCAACTATCGCCGCAACTGCTGGCGGCGAATTTCGGCCAGTTGCTGTTCGCGCTGGCCAGGCTTGCCGCCGAAGACGCGTTCGTCGTAGATCGCCAGGGCGTGCAAACCATGCCCCAGCGGGCCGATGCTCCACTTTTCGTTGCGATTTTCGAGCAGGAGATTCGTGAGATAGCTGATCGAATGAACCATCCGCGGATCGGTCAGCTCTTCCTTGTCGAGGGAGAAGGCGAGCCATTCGGCAATATGTCCGGTGGTCTGCAAGCGGCGAGCGTTGTCGCCATAGTCGGCCCGCTGCACGAACCAATCGGTGCTGAAGCTGCCGTCGGGATTCTGCAGGCGGAACGTGTAGTCGTGGAAGTCGTGAATGAATTTATGAGCCCGTTTCCACTGTCCTTCGATCGGCTCGCCCCGCTGCTCGCGTTTGCGGACCGCATAGCTGAAACCGGTCATGCGATGGGTTCCGCCGCAGGCCGCGCCGTTGATCGGCTGGGCGAGCTCTTCTTTGATCAGCCGGGGGATGTCCCATTGCTGGCCGTCGTTGCTGACCCATTTCTCGTCGGACTTGAGGTAGTGCGACAGGGCGATGAGCTTGAAGGTCAACTCGCTGGCCGGGCGGCAGGTTTCCTTTTCGTGTTCGATGAGGTCGGCCACGGTGAATTTGTAGCCATTCACGAGGATCGGGTAGTCGGGCTTCACGCGCGACTGAGCCAGCATCGCCAGGTATTGCCCGGCATGTCCCTGAACGCCGACGCCGATCTGCGCCTGCAGCTTGCCGCCGGAGACGTAGAACAGCCGTTGGCCGTTGCAGACGCCGTTGTAGTTGAGGTAGCCGATCGCATTGACGCGCTCGGCTCCGACGATGAGCTGCGAGTCGACGCCGTAGGCGAGCATCCAGTGCATCGAGCCCCAGGGGCTGCGGGTCGCGGTATTTTCGGGGCGGAAGTAGTACCAAGCGAGCGCGTTGCGGAGGCGATGCTGCAGATCGAGGAGTTCGGGGCTCAGCTCGAGCGGGACTTCCGAGTCGTCGACCGACTTGTTGGCCGATTCATCGTCGGTTTGAGAAGCAGGGGTGCGGTCGGTTGTGGGTTCGATCTCGGTCGTGGCCTGATTGTCCGCCGCCGGATCGGTGACCTCATTGTCTGTCGTCTCCGGCTCGGATGTGTCGGGCTCGTCGGAAATGCTCTCCGAAACCTTCTTGTCACCGGATGGTGCGGCCTCGGCCTCGACTTCATCGGTGAGCGAGAAGGGATCGATATCGAGCAGTGCCTGTTCGACCGCTTGCGTGGCGGAGAAGTCTTCTTCGTAGGACACGAAGAAGGTCTTCCCAAGGGAGGAATCGCTGTCAATGAAATCAGCAGGCGACTCGCCGCTCGATTGCGGCAGCAATTCGGCAGCAGTGGGAATCGCGCGATGGGCAGGCGGTAGACTGGGGTCGGTTACCGAGCCCGTGGGACGAGCCGCTTCGCTCTCGACAGCAGGAGCTAGCGGGGGGGAGGGTCGGCTCGATTCCTGCAGCCATTTGCTGACAAGGAGCAGGCTTCCAAACAAAGCGCAGAACGAGAGCGTTGTGCGAATCATCGGCAAACAGCTTTCTCGGGGAGTGGAGCCCACGCAGACACAACCGCGCTCGGTCCAGCACATGTACGTCCGGGTAGAACCCCTGCGATCTGGATTGCCACTCTGGCTTAGCGCGCCGCCCTCACTTTCCGCCCATCCCGCGGGGAGTGTGGTAGCTGTCATATCGACCTCTTCCCGAGGGAACTGATAGCCGGCCAGGAAAATTCGCTCCTCGGCAGCCAGGAAAGATGGCCCGCGCAGTCGGTTTTCACCGGCCGGGTAGACTTTGCCGCCAAGGGGTGTCATCGGCTCTTGGCCACAACGCTGATTGGCGCATTTTCAGAGAAACATTCAAGTGCCCGAGGCCTGACAGTTGACTTTGTTACGCGTTGCTTGCCGGCCTTCTAAAGTGCTGCGGCTACACGACTTGCGAAGCTGGCGGCACAGTGATTCGTGCGGGCCACGAAAGATGGCGGCAAGCGTCTCGCCGTCCCACGGTGAACTGCCAGTTTGCAGTGCGGTTAGGCAAGTAGTGGTGATCCAAACTGGAGGAAAGTTCCGTGTCGAACCCCAGCACTCATGAAGTCGAAGTTTTCTACGACGGCGGATGCCCGCTTTGTGTCCGCGAGATTGCGCTCCTGCGCCGCTGGGACCGGAATGGACGAATTCTGTTCACCGATATCGAGGCACCCGAGTTTCGACCTGCCAGTTATGGCAAGACGCACGACGAATTGATGGCCCAGATGCACGCCCGCTTGCCCGACGGAACTTGGCTCCGCGGCGTCGAGGTCTTTCGCCGCATGTATGCCGCGGTGGGTTTCAGGTCGCTCGTGGCGGTCAGCCGACTGCCCCTGATCTCGCAGGCGCTCGATGCGGGTTACTGGCTGTTTGCCAAGAATCGTTTGCGATTGACCGGGCGCTGCCAATCCGGAGTCTGCAAAGTCTCGATGCCGGCACCCGAAGCGGCCAAGACTACAACGGCGGGACGGTAGTGTCCGCGAGGTGATCAAGCGCTACGCCATGACCGGGCGGCGCAGCCTGACGTCAAGCCGTCTTTTGTTCGGTGAGCCCGAACTCCTCGCGGACGTGCTCGCGGATTTTGAACTTCTGGATCTTTCCGGTGACGGTTTGGGGAAACGAATCGACGAACATGACGTACTTCGGGACCTTGTAATGCGCCAGTCGCGATCGGCAGAAATCGCGAATTTCGTCCACGGTTACTTGGGCTCCCTGCTTCACTTTGATCCATGCGCAGAGTTCTTCGCCATACCGCGGATCGGGAACTCCGACGACGGCCGCCTGCTCCACAGCCGGATGCGTGAAGAGGAATTCCTCGATCTCGCGCGGATAGATATTCTCACCGCCGCGGATCACCATGTCCTTGAGCCGCCCAGTGATCTTGAAGTAGCCGCTCGGCAGACGTATCGCCAGATCGCCCGTGTGCAGCCAACCTTCAGGATCGATCGCGGCGGTTGTCGCCTCGGCGTTATTGTAATAGCCCAGCATGACGACATGTCCGCGGGCGCACAGTTCCCCCTGCTCGCCGTCGGGCAGTTCCTGCCCCGTAACCGGATCGACAATCCGCACTTCGACATCGGGCAGCGGCCGGCCGACGGTTTCGACGCGCAGTTCGAGCGGATCGTCGGACCGCGTTTGCGTGATCACCGGCGACGCTTCGGTCTGTCCGTAGGCGATCGTGATCTCCGCTGGTCCCAACTTGTCGATAACCTGCCGCATGATTTCGATTGGACACGGCGCCCCCGACATGATCCCTGTTCGCAGCACAAACTTGCGTCCGGCGAGCGATGGATCTTGTAGTTGCGCAATGTACATCGTGGGGACGCCATACACGGCCGTCGCGCGTTCAAGTTCCAGGGCGTCGAGCGTCGGTCGCGGCTGAAAGTACTCGGCCGGAATGATCATCGCGACGCCATGCACGACCGAGGCGAGCGTCCCCAGAACGCAGCCAAAACAGTGATAAAACGGGACTGGAATACACAGTCGATCGGCGGGCGAGAATCGCTGACACTCGCCGACATAATACGCGTTGAGCAACAGGTTCCGATGGCTGAGCATCGCCGCTTTCGGAAAACCGGTGGTTCCCGAGGTGTACTGAATATTGATCGGGTCGGTGGGGGCGAGTTGGCTCGAGAGGGACTCGATCTGATCCTCGCCCACCTCGCTCCCCTTGGCGACCATTTCCTGCCAGGTCAACAATCCTGCGGGCGGATCACCCTTGAGCGTCACTACCGTTCGCAGCTGCGGAAACTTCGAGCTGCGGACCCAGCCTTCCTCGGCGCTGGCGATCTCGGGGCAGACGTCGGCGAGCATCGCGAAGTAGTCGCTCGTTTTGAACCGATCGATCAGGAAGAGGGCCACGGCATCGCTCTGATTGAGCACATACTCGAGCTCAAACGCGCGATACGCCGGGTTGATGTTGACGAGGACAGCCCCGATTTTGGCCGTAGCGAATTGCAGGAGGACCCACTCCGGCACATTCGTCGCCCAGATCGCAACGTGCTCGCCGCGCTGGATGCCGAGGGCCACGAGTCCGCGTGCCGCTGCGTCGACATCGGCCGCAAATTCCCGCCAGGTCCAGCGGCGGCCGAGTTGCGGAAAGACGAGGGCCTCCTGGTCGGCAAACCGCTGGGCCGTCGCAGCCAACACCTGGCCGATGGTCTGCCCTTCGACCCACGGACTTTTCGCTAGGTCCGCCATGCGAGCCTCCGCCTGTGTTGAGTCCACCGCTAGGACTCGGAATCTGCCTCGCTAATCCCACAGCGGCCGCGCCACCACGTAAGCGAGGGGAGCGAAGGTCAGCACTGGAATCCAGGTGGCCCACAAGGGATCGAGCAGGTAGGTCGACCCCAGGCCATGACACGTCAGCAGGACTAACTGCAAAACCGCCATCAGACCCGCGCACAATCCAGCCGCCAAGAAAATGTTACGGCTACTACGGGTCAAAACCAAGGGAATCCCGAGGAGAACCAGCGAAAAATCGATGATCGGCTGCAGCAGGCGTTTGTGCAACAGCACGCGAATGTCGGCACCCGGCTCCACCGTTTCGTTGTACAGACCAGTGATCAGTTCGTAGGACGAGAGAAAGGGCCGCCACGCGCCGCCAATCGTGAGCTGCTCGAAGGGAACCATGCTGACGACAAAGCATTCCCCCGGCTTGAGCCAGGGCGTGTCAAAGTGCGAGAGCAGAACCGTTTCGCCTTCGAGCGTGGCAGAGGGAAGCTGAGCCAGGTTGGTGGGTTGCGTGACGCCCGTGAGCAAATAACCGGCGGGGTGCTGATCGGTGGCTGGCAACTGATACGCTGCATTGGCCGTGATTTGTCGTCCCCACACCGCCAGCTCGGAAGGCAACTGAAACTGCGGCTCTACAATCTGCCGATGTTTCCCCCGGGTTGCTTTGCCGGCGATCAGGATATCGGTTCGGATGTCGTATCGCGGCGTACACTTGCGGGCATTCTCCCCCAGCCAGGTTTGGGCATTGCGGGAGAGGCTATCGCGCACCGCAGGGAGGCCAAACTCGCGATTGACAACGCCCAGCGCCGAAACGACACCCGCAGCAACCAAGAGCGGCAGGATCACCCGTGACGGCGAGATGCCAGCGGCCATCAGCGCGGTGAGCTCACTGGTACGCTGCAGCATAGTGATCGCAAACACGACGGCGATCATGGCGAGCATGCCGGCCGTCTTGTCAAAGAACTGCAGGGCCCGCGGCCCGTAATACTCGACCAAGACAAAAGGCCCTCCCTCGGGATGTTTCAGGTAGGTGAGAAACTCCTCCAGGTTGTTCATAAAGTCGATGACGATATAGAGGCCGACCAGGCTCACAAAGCAGATCGTGAGCACCTTGAAGAAGAGGAGTAGGAGATAGCGGTCGATCGTCGTCATAGCAGCGCAAAGTCCCACAAGAGGTGTGGTACGATACGACGAGTCTGTTTCGCGGGTCAAGACGAATGCCAGCCGGGGAGTGCTAGCGTCGTGGCAAACGCACTCGATTCACCGCCCACCCACTCCGCCCTGCCAGCGGGTCGCGCCGCGTGGTGGCGAGCGCTTGGGCGCATGCCAGGAAGGGCAGTCGCCGACCTGCTATTTCCGCTCCGCTGTTCCTCTTGCGAGTCGCTGGGGAACTTTATGGCAGGCAAGCCCATATGGTGCGAAGCATGCGCCCGAGAACTGTCGCCACCGACGACGACGATGTGTCCCCGCTGTGCGGCCCCCTGTCCCGAGCACGTGGCCAAGTTCGGCCCCTGCCCGAGTTGCCGCGGCGTGCGGTATGCCTTCGACGGCGCGCTGGCGCTCGGGATGTATGACGGGCCCCTACGGCGGGCGGTCCTGAAGACCAAGCACGCTCGGCACGAACGTCTGGCCGTCGACCTGGGACGGCAGTTGGGAATTGCCCTGGGCCAGCGTTGGGCAAACGCCGAGGAGTGTCGCGTGTGCCTGGACGCTACAATACCGTCATCGCAGTTGCTCGTCGTCAGCGTCCCCATGTTCTGGCTGCAGCGAGCCTATCGCGGGGCCAACGGCGCCGAACGCATGGCTGCCGGGGTCGCCGAAATACTTGGACTGCGCTCGTCGCCTGAAACGCTGGTTTGTCGGCGATTTTTGAAGAAGCAGTCGGAACTGAAGCCCGCCGAGCGGCGTCGCAATGTACGCGAGGCGTTTCGAACGTCGCGATGGCAGTCGATTAAAGGCCGCCGCATACTTTTAATAGACGATGTTCTGACGACCGGGGCAACGCCCGCCCCTCGGTATTCTCGGGAAATGACCGTACCATCCGATCCACACTCGGCCCACTCGCGCGCACCAGTGCAGGGCAAACTGCGTCTGGGAACGCGCGCCAGCCCGCTCGCCCGCTGGCAGGCCAACTGGGTGGCGGAGCAACTGGCGGCGCGCGGCACCGCTGTCGAACTCGTACCGATTACCACGCAGGGGGACGTCAAAACGCAGCCG
>JALORD010000480.1 GCA_025459145.1 Pirellulaceae bacterium
CCAACGGAGGATTCGAGGCCGGGATCGAAGCTGCCGTCGCGGCGATTCTCGTGCAGCCGCAGTTTCTGTTTCGAATCGAGCGCGATCCGCCCGATGTGGCCGCCGGCACGTCCTATCGCCTCTCGGAAATCGAGCTGGCCTCGCGCCTGTCGTACTTCCTATGGAGCAGCATCCCGGACGACGAACTGCTCGATCGGGCAGCTGCCGGCAAGCTCAGCCAACCGGAGGAACTGGAGCGGCAGGTCCGCCGGATGCTGGCCGACCGGCGGTCGCAGGCGCTCGTAACCAACTTCGCCGGTCAGTGGCTCTACCTGCGAAATCTGGAGTCGCTCTCGCCCGACATGCGGCTCTTTCCCGATTTTGACGACAACCTGCGGCAGGCGATGCGGCAGGAAACCGAGCGGCTGTTCGAGCATGTGTTGCGAGGCGACCGCAGCGTCACCGAGCTGATCGCCGCGGACTACACGTTTCTGAACGAGCGGCTGGCGCGGCACTATGGCATTCCTCACGTCCACGGCAGCCGGTTCCGCCGCGTCCAGCTCGACGGCGAGTCTCCGCAGGCGCAAAAGCGCGGCGGCCTCTTGCGGCACGCGAGCGTGCTGTCGGTCACCTCGTATGCCACCCGCACGTCGCCGGTGATTCGCGGGCATTGGGTTCTGGCCAACCTGCTTGGTTCACCGCCGCCACCTCCGCCGCCGGATGTGCCGGCGCTGGCCGACAATACGGTTTCCAGCCAGCTCTCAGTCCGGGATCGGCTCGCTCAGCATCGGGCCAATGCGGCCTGCGCCAGTTGCCACAATGTGATGGACCCCGTCGGTTTCGCGCTCGAAAACTACGACGCCGTCGGGCGGTGGCGAACGACCGAGGCAGGGGAGCCGATCGATGTAGCCGGGGGCCTTCCAGGGGGCGGCGAAGTTGCCGGCGTCCAAGGGCTGGAGCAGGCGATCCTCGCGCGTCCGGAACTCTTGGCCCGGACGCTGACCGAAAAACTGCTGACATTTGCCCTGGGCCGCGGCGTCGAACACTACGATGCGCCTGCGGTGCGGAAGATCGTCGCGGACGCCGCCGCCGAAGACTATCGAATTTCGCGGTTAATCTTGGGAGTGGTCCAGAGCACGCCGTTTCAAATGAGGCAAGCGCCATGATCGTGATGAAGAAAGCACTGCCGCGCCGGACATTCCTCCGCGGAGCGGGCGCCGCCCTCGCGCTGCCGCTACTCGAGGCGATGATTCCGGCGCTCACGGCCGAAGCGGCAACTCCTGCCAATCCCGCCGCGCTCCGGCGGCTGGGCTTCGTCTATATGCCGATGGGCTGCGATATGACGCGGTGGGCCCTCCCGGTGGGCGACTCGCTCGACGAGCTCTCGCCGACGCTCAGCCCGCTGGCCAAGGTGAAGCAGCAGGTCGCCGTGGTGAGCAATCTGGAGCTGCGCAATGCGTACCCAGGAACGCATGCCACGTCGAATGCCGCGTTCCTCAGCGCTGCCAAAGCCAAACGGACCGAAAGCACCGACTACTACCTGGGCACGACGGTCGACCAGATCGCGGCGCAGCAGCTCGGCCGGGGCACGCAACTGCCGTCGCTTGAACTGTCGATGGACCTGCTCTCGGTCGTCGGGCAGTGCGACAACGGCTATGCCTGCGTCTACCAGAACAATCTGTCCTGGTCGTCCCCCACGACGCCGCTCCCGGCCGAGGCCCATCCGCGGCTGGTCTTCGAAAGCCTGTTCGGCGAAGAAGGGACTTCAGCCGAGCGGCGGGCGGCGCTTCGCCGGCGGGCCAGCTTGCTCGACTCGGTCCAGGCCGAACTGGCGCGGCTCCAAAAGTCGCTGGGGCCGAGCGATCGCGAGCGGGTGAACGGGTATCTCGATGCAGTCCGCGATGTCGAACGACGGATCCAGCAGGCCGAAGCGGCGACCGTGGACAATCCGCTCCCCGATCTCGATCGTCCCAGCGGCGTGCCGGCGAGCTATGCCGACCACGCCCGGCTGATGTTCGACCTGCAGGTGCTCGCCTTGCAGGGGGACATTACGCGGGTGATCACTTTCCAACTGGCCCGCGAAACGAGCAACCGCACGTATCCGGAAATCGGCATCGCTGAACCGCATCATCCGCTGACACACCACGGCAACGATCCCGAGAAGATCGCCAAGGTGGCGCGGATCAACCAGTTCCATGTCTCGCTGTTTGCCGAGTTCCTCGAAAAGCTCGCCGCCACACCCGAAGGGGACGGCTCGCTGCTGGATCACGTGCTGTATCTCTACGGCAGCGGGATGGGAAATCCCAACGTGCACGACCATGTGAACCTGCCGATCCTGGTGGCTGGCGGGGCAGCTGGCAAGATGCGCGGAGGACGGCAGATTCGGTTCCAGCAAGCGACGCCGCTGGCCAATTTGCATCTGACGCTGCTCGACAAGGTGGGCGTGCGGCTCGATTCGTTTGCCGACAGCGACGGCAAGGTGGACGATCTGTTCGAACCGCTGTCGCTCTAGACTTCTTCCTACTCAGTTTCTCACTTGCCAAATGGGGAGTCCGTGGTGGGCATCGTGATCTCGCGGCCAAATCGAAAGTGCCTGGCATGCGCCGCGGGCCTCTGGGCCGTAGGGCTCGCCCTATGTGTGCCGATCGCAAGCAGCGCGCGGGCTGCCGAGGCTCCCGTGGCCGATGCGGCCGAGCAGCAGCAGGGGGCGGAACTGTGGAAGTTGCTCCAGCAGCGCGGCGACGTGAACGCGTCGCAGGCCGACGGCATGACAGCTCTGCACTGGGCCGTCTGGCACGACGACGCGGAGACCGCCCGGTTGCTTATTAAGGCGGGCGCCGACGTGAAAGCCGCCAACCGCTACGGCGTGACACCGCTCGTACTCGCCTGTCAGAACGGTAGCGGCGAGATCGTCGAACTGCTCCTCGCGGCGGGAGCCGATCCCAACGCAGGATTGCGCGGCGGCGAAACGCCCCTCTTGATTGCCGCCCGCACGGGACGGCTGAGACCCGTCGAGGTCTTGCTCGCCCACGGAGCCAAGGTCGACGCTCGCGAACGAAAAGGTCAAACAGCCCTGATGTGGGCCGCGGCTGAAGGGCATACGCCGGTCGTCGAAGCTTTGCTGAAGACTGGAGCCGACCTAAACGCGAAACTGCCGTCGGGATTCACGGCCCTCACGTTCGCCGTGCGGCAGGGGAAGACCCGGGCGGCGCTAGCGCTCGTCGCTGCGGGAGCCGACGTGAATGGCGTACTGCGGCCCGATCGGGTGACCGGCCCGCTCCGCGGCAAGGTCACCAGTCCGCTCTTGCTCGCCGTCGAGAATGGCCACTTCGAGCTCGCCGTCGAACTGCTCAAAAAAGGGGCCGATCCCAACGCTCGTCCCGCCGGCTATGCCGCCCTGCATGCGATCACTTGGGTTCGCAAGCCGATTCGGGGCGATGGCGATCCGCCCCCGATCGGTTCGGGGGACATGAATAGTCTCGACTTCGTGCGGGCCCTCGTAAAGCATGGCGCCGAACTCGACATCCGCCTCGAACATGGGGAGTCAGGGCGCGGCCGCTTCACGACGACCGGCTCCACGCCGTTTCTGCTCGCGGCGCGAACGGCCGATTTGCCGCTGATGCAGCTGCTCGCGCAGCTCGGGGCCGATCCGGCGCTTCCCAATGCCGACGACAGCCCGCCGCTGTTGGCAGCCGCTGGCGTCGGCGCGCTCAGCGACGGCGACGAAGCAGCCGGCACCGAGGAGGAAGTTCTCGCTGCCGTGGCTTGGCTGCTCGACGAGGGCGCGAATGTGGACGCAGTGGACAAGAACGGCGAAACGGCCATGCACGGCGCGGCCTACCAAAGCTGGGCCAAGCTGGTGCCGCTCCTCACCGAACGAGGCGCGAAGATCGAAGTCTGGAACCAGATGAATAAGTTCGGCTGGACGCCGCTCGCCATTGCCCAAGGTCATCGGCCGGGGAACTTTCGCCCCGCGCCAGAAACGATCGCGGCCATCGAGCGGGCGATGCGGGCAGCCGGCATCGAACCGCCGCCGCCCATGCCGCGCGAGGTTCGCAAAGGTTATTGAGCGGCGACCGACATCAGCCGCGGTTCGCTCGCGCCGCGAGCGAACTGCGATACTTGGGCAGGCACTACACAAAGCTCTGGTGAAGAATCGTGTGTAAAATCGTTTGACCGCGGCCAGCGTGTCGGAGTGCCGATCGACTGGGTCGAGTTCCGTGGAGACCTGGAACAAGCCACAGCTTCCCGCTTGATGCCTCCTCCAGGCCCAGCTTGGAAACCAAGCTAGGCCACCCTGCGTAACGTTACTAGCTGCATTAGTCCATAACAACGGATGCTATACACCGGATCAGAGTGCCTTGCAGGAAATTGTCGATGAAACGACTCTCGGTGGAACACGCCCGCTTACTCCAGCTCAAGCTGAAACAGTTTATGATTGGCTTACTGAAACGAATTATCCCGGATGGCATGCCGATCCATCAGACGTAGCTCCAATTAATAATCACTGGGATGGAGGTCCACACATAAATATCCCTGGTGTTGGCCGACCCGGCGGACATGTGCCAGTTC
>JALORD010000481.1 GCA_025459145.1 Pirellulaceae bacterium
CGCTTCTGAAGCTGCTCGATCGCGTGTCGCTGAAAATAGACCGGGAACCGTTCTGGCCCGAACAGCACGCCCAGCTCTTCCTTCGGCCAGCTCAGTCCATCTTTCAGCGGAGGAGTGGCCATCAAGGACCAACGAAAGATGGGACGCGGAACGCCATCGATCGTTGCCGTCGTCTGATGGACCTGGTGAACATCGATGTGGATTCGCAGTTCCGTTTTCTCGGAAGAAAGGTCCGCGTATTCCACATCGAACACCAAAATCTTCCGGTCGATTCGAGACATCGCTGCCAGCGCGTCGTGCACGCAAAGGAAGAACTCGAGTAAGAAGTTGGGCGTTCTTACCGACACGAACTCCCGTAGCGGCTGCCCCAGACGCAGCATCGACCGTAGCGGCTCTTCATTGGGGTCCAAACGCTCGTCGCGCTTGCTACCTTTCTCCAATTCACGCAGATGTAGCGACAGGCCGAAAAGAACGCGATACCACTCGTGCGGCGTCACACTATGATCTGAATAGGGCGACGGCGAATGCAGGATGTCGTCGAGCAAACCGAGTAGCTCGGCACTCTCCGGTGCGTCTGCAAGCTGTTCACTCAGGACAAAACGCGGGCATGGAAACAGCAACGACACAAAGAACGACCGTCCTCGATTGTCAACGCGCGCGTACGGATCGCCCAGTCCCGCGTGGCACATTGCGTCGTGAATCAACTTGAGCTTGTTCCGCTGAACGCGAGACTCTCGCTCTTCGCGTTTTCGTCGCTTACGGGTCCTGTCGCGCTTCATCGCGTCCTGCAGCCGTTAAAGAGAACGGGTCCATTTTTCGGATCGTGGAAACGTGTCCCGCGGTCCGTTCATGGCAGCAGCTTACTACATGTTGCCCCGCGTGCCGAGTGGGCCAACTGCGTTCTCGCTGGCCGTCAAGGATTGGGCAGTGTTTTGCCCGCCTTGGTGAGTCCTGCTGGCAGGCTTTCGGGCCCCCTCCCTCATCCGGTGCTGAGCGGGCGGAAATGCCTTTCTGCCTCGTTAGATTGGTCAGCCTGGCGTGTGCATTGTTCAGCAAGGGGGTTGCAGCCGGAACGGCCCGAAGGGTGCTTCGCACGAAATGCTCCTGCCCCCTTTTTTCGGTGCCGCCCACCTACTCCTCACGCTGCCGTTGTTTGTTCAATTCCGCCGCGAGTTCATAATCTTCCGCCTCGACTGCTTTCTGCTCTTCAAGGTTCTCCGTTGTCTCCTGGATGAAGTGGTCTTCGATTATATTCAGGAGGTTGAAAGCTGCAATACTGAGCTGGCACTTCGCCGAAATCGCCGCAACAGAATCCGCTGTCTCTTTTGATCCGCTGTCGCATTCGGCTCGACAGCCAGTGGAACGAGACAGCGAATAGGTTGTCCGGAACACCGGGTTTCCGGATTGGGTTTTCGTTCCGTCTTCGCGTTTGATCGGGGATTTTCGCTTCCATGCCAATGATCCATTTCGAGCCTGTGCCGCGGTCGATCCGGGTGTCGGACCTGCTTGCCTTGCTGCAGACGGTGGGCGGTTTGGACCGTCAGCGAGTCGGGCGGATCGAGCTGCGCGGCGGGAGCGCGACGGTCGAGGTGCCGGAGGGTTGGCAGTTTCGGTTGGCGCGGGTGCTGGACGGTCAGGTGCTGGGCAACCGGCCGGTGCGGGTTTGGGCCGAGCGGGCGGAGCGTAGCAATCCGGCGGGCGAGGACCACTTCCAGCGTTTGGCGCGGTTATTGGAGCTGGAAGGTGCGGCCGAGGCGCGTCAGGCGGCCGAGCGGGCGCGGCGGCTGTCGCCTGCCGATGCGGAACGGTCCGGCACGACGCTGATCGATCTGGTGCTGGTCGACGAGGATTCGGGCTTGGGCGGACGGCGATTGTGGTCCCTAAGCAAACGCACCCGTGCGCCGCTGCCCTGGACGACGCTGGATGTGGGCAGCCCAGTCGTGCTGTCCGAGGAAGCCAAGCGGCCCGGCGCGCCGCTGCGCGGGGTGGTGTTCCGGCGGGACGAATCGACGATCGGCGTGGCGATGGCCACTTCGGATGATGATCCCGGCGATCACGCGACGTGGCGGTTGGATCTGGGCGACGATCAAGTGTCCTTCCAGCGGCAGCGTTCGGCGCTCGAACGGGCCGCCGCGGCCCGCGGGGACCGGACGGCGAAACTGCGCGACGTGCTGCTCGGCGAGCGAGAACCGGCGTTTTCCGCCGAATCGGACGAGCCGCCGCTGGACCCGGGATTGAACGCCGCCCAGCAGCAGGCCGTGCGGCTGGCACTGGCCGCGCGCGATGTGGCGCTGATCCACGGCCCGCCGGGGACTGGCAAGACGACGGCGGTGATCGAGTTGATCCGGCGCGCGGTGCGCCGCGGCGAGCGGGTGCTGGCGTGCGCGCCCAGCAACATGGCCGTGGACAATCTGCTGCTGCGCCTGGTCGCCGCTCGGGAGCGGGTGGTGCGGTTGGGCCACCCGGCGCGCGTGCTGCCCGAGCTGCGGGAGCATACGCTGGATCTGCTGGTCGAATCGCATCCGGACGTGCGGCTGGCGCGCAAGCTGGTCAAGCAGGCGTTGGGCCTGTTCCGACAGGCCGCGCGCTATACGCGGGCCAAACCCGAACCGGGCGCGCGGCAGGCCACGCGCCAGGAAGCCCGCGCGTTGTTGGCCGACGCGCGGCGTTTGGAAAACCAGGCGGTCGCCCATCTGCTGGACACCGCCGACGTGCTGTGCGCCACCACGACCGGATTGGACAGCGAAGTCCTCGGCACGCGGCACTTCGACCTGGCCGTGATCGACGAAGCGTGCCAGAGCGTCGAGCCCGGTTGTTGGATCCCGTTGCTGCGCTGCGACCGGGTCGTGCTGGCAGGGGACCACTGCCAACTGCCGCCCACGGTCATCAGCCCCGAAGCGGTCGCCGAGGGATTGGGGATCAGTCTGTTCGAGCGGCTGATGGCCAGGTTCGGACCATCCATCGCGCGGCAATTAACCGTCCAGTACCGCATGAACGAGGCGATCATGGCGTTTCCCTCGCGCGAATTCTACACCGACACGCTGCTGGCCGATCCGTCGGTGCGCGGGCACTGCTTGTCCGATCTGCCCGGCGTGCGTGCGACGCCGCTGACCGAGATGCCCATCGAGTTCATCGACACGGCCGGCGCCGGGTTCGACGAAGAAATCGAACCGGACGGCGAGAGCCGGTTGAACCGGGAGGAAGCCGCGCTGGTCGCCCGCAAGGTGCGGGAACTGCTGGACGCCGGACTTGCCGCCGCCGACTTGGCCGTCATCGCGCCCTACGGAGCTCAAGTCCGGTTGCTGCGCGAGTTGCTGCCCGTCGCCGGGTTGGAGATCGACAGTGTGGACGGATTTCAAGGCCGCGAGAAGGAAGCGGTCGTCATCTCGCTGGTCCGCAGCAACGCCGGCGGCGAGATTGGGTTCTTGAGCGACATCCGCCGCATGAACGTCGCGATGACCCGCGCCCGCCGCAAACTGCTGATGATCGGCGACACGGCCACGCTCTGCACCCATCCCTTTTACCAACGCCTCATCGAAAACCTGGAAAGCCAATCGGCCTACCGCACCGTATGGGAAGAGGCAAGCTGATAAGCAGCCGCTTCGGCCCCGGCGCGGCACAGTCAGTGGCCGGGATGGAAGGGGCCGAGCGTCCAAATTTCAAAATTGGCCGGGGAAATGGCAAACATCGATCGGACGGGGTTCGATCAACCAATTTTGAAGAAAGACACGAGCGAAATGGCGCCACCCAGCGGTGCCGCTCCCAGAGTCTTGCCAACCAATGTCCAGCCCCAGAAAGGTGTCAAACGCATTCAGCCACTCTGGATGCCGTTCAAACGGCGCCCACCAGAACATCCCCATCGGTGCACACATACTCAGGTGGATACGACCTGAGGCAGTCTGGCAAATCGCGTTTTGTTGCTCGGGTGGGCGCGACCTGAGCACTTTAGGCACATCGCGTTGCGCGCTTGGGTGAATTTCACCTGAGTGGGCAACGGAAATCGGCCAAACGGCGGCAGGTGCCGCAACCAGGCGCACTGGGGCTGGCGCCGTTAGCCGCATTGAGGAGTTGAAACG
>JALORD010000482.1 GCA_025459145.1 Pirellulaceae bacterium
TTGAGATCGCTGTCCTTGAGTCCCGGCGGAATCTTTCCCACTTCTTTACCAGCCGCACAGTCGAACACGATGCCGTCGACTTCCCCGTTGTTGACCGCCACCATGGCGCTGGGGGCCGGGGCGAAGATCAGCTTTGTATCGTGATCGGCAATGGGCGCCAGCCGGCGGACGCCGTCGTTATCGGGCGTGGCGTCGGCCTTATTGCCCCAGGCGGCGGGTTTCTTCGCGGTTGCTGACGGCGGCGGCGGAGGCGGCGAGCCGACCGGCTTCTTCGCGGCGGGGGGCGGCGGAGGAGGCGAGCGAACCTGTCCCAGTGCCGGCGCGATCAGGGTCAGAAGCAAGGCGAACGCAACCAGCAGCTTCACGGCCGAAAAGTGGCGGACGAAGTGCGACGGCATGAGGACGACTCCCCCCCTATAAACGCCGAGAGACAAGCATCGAACGGGACCGGGAGTAATGTAACCTCCCCACCGAGGGAGATTCAACAAGTTTTCCAGCCGGCGTTACAACCGCCCCTCAGACGCTCTGCGCGAGCAACCAATCCTCCAGATTCACCTGCTGCAGATACGGCGCCCGAAGGAGCGCAGCCCGTTCGGGGAGCAATCGGCCGAGCCAGGGGCGGCGGGCGGCTGCCGAGAGGGCCCGCATTCGCAGGCTGGTCGCGAGCTGCGCGACGACGTTGTCGTGCAGGCGGCTGAACGTCGCCGGGATGATATTCGGCGCGGGGCCCACATGCAGCACAAAATCGGCCCCGCTGGCCAGCGTCGCGTACACCGCGTCCCACAGCCGCTGCGGATGGTCGACCCAGCGGTGCAGAATCTCCCGCGCCATGTTGGGCGTATAGCCGTAGTCGCCGGTCACCAGCGACAGGACGTTCGGGTGCGGCGTGGTAAACGCGAACGGCAGGGTGTGCATCAGCCGGGCGGCCCGATTGGGCACGTTTCGCTCCCAGATTATCGGCGTATGCAGCGGCGGCCACTTCTGATCGTTGCGGCGCAGATAGACGCGGTCAGGAACGACTTTCTCGGCCCGTTCGATGAATCGGGCGAGCGTTGTTCCCTGTCCGAGGATCAAGATCGAGTTTGGCGCGAGGTACGTCGAGATTCCGATCACTCCCTGCCCGTCGGCGTTCACCTCCTGGCAGATCCGCTCGAGGTCGTCCATGGGGAGCGCGGCGGCCCGCGTGAAGAGCACGCCGAGCGTCACATCCTCCGACAGGGCCACGCAGTCGTCGGCCAGGGCCAGCGGCACCTGGATTGCGTCGGCCGCCTTCAGGACGCCTCCGGCCACCAGCGCCGCGATCTCGCCCAGCGAATAGCCGAAGCTCATCCGCGCCAGCCGGTAGTCGATGCCGAAGTGCTCCTGCAGGAGCTCGAGCTGCGCCATCTCCATCGCGACAATCAGGGCGATCGCGTCGCCGTAGCTCGCGGTGGTCGTTTCTTCGCCAGCCCGAACGCGGGCGACTAAGTCAACCTTCCGGCCAAGCGTCTCGCTGGCGACCACCGACAACTCGCTCAAATGCCGGGCGACGATCGGGCGGTAGGCCCCGTGTGCTAGCAGCTCCTGGCTGCGGCCCAGGTTTGTCGAGTTATAGCCCCGAAACGCCAGCGCGGAGCTGGTCATCACGCGGCCGAGTTGTTCCGGGGTGAGCGGCACGTTCGCTTCGCCAAGCCAGGGGGGCTTCAATAATTCGCCACGCCCCGTTGCGGGACGAGTGCCAACGCAATCGCCCCGGAGAGCCGTCTCCCCGGGGCGCTAGAGTCGCCACACAATTCTAGGCCGCTCCGCCCGGTGAGGCGGGAGTCGTTACACCGTTTCCGGCACGATAAATGGCGCCCGGTACTCGCGGGTGATCAGCTTGTTGGCTTCTTCGGACCGCTCGCCGACAAACCGCTCGCTGGCCGGGTCGAACGTCAGCGTGGGGCCAATCGTGTAGACCGTCTTGTCGACGGGGATGCCGACCGCTTTGCTGTTGTCCCGAATCCGTTCGAGCACGGCGACCGCTTCGGTGTTGTCGCCGATCGCCCCGCGGGCCTTGTCGTAGGTTCCCTGCGTTCCCAACCGGTACGAGATGTTCGGCAAGTGACAGCAAGCCGCGGAGTAATGGGCCACCTCGGCGTCGCAGTTGCAATCTTCGGGCTTGCGGGTACGCATGGCGTTGATAAAGCTACCGAACGCGCCGCCAGGAGCGGGGGGATCGAATTCGATCTCCAGGGGGACCGCCTTGCTGCCGTCTTTGGGAAAAAACTTGCTCTCCTTGATCACCCCTTCGGTCGTGAAGAACGCGTTCGACACGTCGCTCGGCCACTCGGGGCGCTTTTTGTCGCCGACGAGGCCGCGGACCTCAAACACGAGCGTCGCCGGGCCGAACTCCATCACCGCGAGCTGCATGTTGGGCGTCTCTGCCTGATCGGGACCATCGGGCAGAAACCGGCCGCCGACGCTGAAGACCTTCGTCGGCAGCGTGCCGTCCTTGATTCCCCAGCGGGCGATGTCCATCTGGTGCACGCCCTGGTTGCCGATCTCGCCATTGCCCGTTTCCCAGAACCAGTGCCAGTTGTAGTGGACGATGTTTTTGTGGTACGGCTGTTCCTTCGCTGGGCCGAGCCACAGATTGAAGTCGAGCGAACTCGGCGGCGACTCGGCCTCCTTAAAGCCGATTGAGTTGCGGCCGCTGCCGGGCTTGCTGGCGCTTCCTTTGCTGACAACGAGCTGACCGTACTTACCGCTATGGGCGGCGGCTGTCTCGCGGGCCCAGCGGTTGTCGGACCGCGACTGCGTGCCGTGCTGCACGACGCGATTGTACTTTTTCGCCGCTTCGACGCACTTGCGTCCTTCGAACACGTTGTGGCTGATCGGCTTTTCGACGTACACGTCTTTGCCCGCCTGGCAGGCCCAGATTGTCATCAGCGAGTGCCAGTGGTTGGGCGTGGCGATCGAGATGGCATCGAGCGTTTTGTCGTCGAGCGCCTGCCGCACGTCCTGCACACAGGTCGGCCGGCTGCCGATCCGGTTTTCGACCGTCTTGGTCCGCGAATCAAACAGCGAGCTGTCGACATCGATCAGGTACGTGAGCTGGACGTTGGGAATCGCCTTGTCGGTGAACGCCGAAATGTGCGCCCCGCCCCGGCCGTTGATCCCGGCCACCCCAATCCGGACGGTGTCGTTGGCCCCGATGACCCGCCCCGAGGCCTTCGTCCCGGAGATCGTAAACAGCGAGAACGCAGTGCTGGCCGCGGCAGCCGAGCGGAGGACGGTGCGGCGAGAGATTTTGCGGTCACTAGCGGTGCGGCGGGAGTCGGCAGACATCGAACAGCTCCTGGCATGCGGGGAGTAGGGCGGGATGCCAAATTACAACACAGCGGCTGCCAAGTGTCCAGAAAAAACGGGGAAAAGTGGGGCGTCAGGCCAGCCGCGCCGCACCGTAGCACGGACGTCCAGGTCCGTGCGGAATGGTGACGACTTACTCGTTGATTCTGAATCCGGCCGCACTGGCCATTGCCAGAACCTCACCACTCCCGAAAGACCAGAATACGACGAAGGGAGGGATGTCGCTCGGGGGCGGCGCGCGTTTCGATTCGAAATGCACTCGTCAGAAGTCCCCCTTCGCGATGGATCGCGGTCACCTCCGACCACGGAATGAAGATCAGGGCGTGGCACCACGAGAGCACGACCGGCATCCCCCGCAGGTACAACCCGGCTGAGTCGCTGGCGACGAAGATTCCGCCGTTGTACCCGATCCAGCCGCGGAACACGCCGTACCCCATCCAGACCTTGGCCCGCGGCGCGGGTCCGCGGAGCGGATAGCGTCTGCCAGCCGCTGGTGCGCGAGATCAGGAAGATAATCCCGAAGGGGAGAAGCGGCGCGAGGAAGAGTAGAAAGTCGGGATTTATGGAGCTTCGCCGAAAAACGACCACCTTGCTTCCGCAACTGCCACCGAGAGCCACAGCAATAACAGCTCGCGCCTCTTTCTGCTTCAGCGAACTCCTTTGCCGTAGCGAGGTTTACGGCAACAGCGGGGCGACAAACTGTGGCCTGGGGCCAAGATTATACGTCTCATAGCCGG
>JALORD010000483.1 GCA_025459145.1 Pirellulaceae bacterium
CTTTGGGTGTGAATTGGCATCCGAACCGATACATCGAAATTCGGCCCGAGGTCCGAGGCGACTTTGCCGAAGTCCCCGCATTCGGGAATGCGAACAATCCGCAGAACCAGAGCCAGTTCACCACCGCGATCAGCGCCTTGCTCAAGTTCTAATTCGGCTGTCTTACCTCGGTGCAGCGACCCCATCCCGCTTGTCGGGATGGTGAAGGGGTTTGACACGCTAGAACGCGACTACCAGCGCCTTGCTCCCTCCCTTCCCCAACCTGCCGCCTCCGGCGGCAGGTTGGGGAAGGGAGGGGCCCGTTCTGTAACCTACGAAACTCGTTCACCAGCCGCACCAGGCGGCTAGGGTCGAACCGAGACAGTCCAACTAAGGAACCGCGAAGAAAGCCCCGGATAATCTCGAGGGACCGCCTACGTCGATACGCGCGAGGCGGCTCGGGCGGCCGGAGACTTGCTGTCACGAATGCACGGCGGGGACGTGCTGTTGACGGGGCGGTTGTCGAACTGGAGTGCGCGCGTCGAGCCGCTGGCGTTGGACGTGCTGGCCGAGGACGACGCGGTGGATTTCCTGCTGGCTCCCCCCGACGCGCGGCGGCGCAAGACGGCGGACGCTCGCACGCTGGCCGTCGAATTGGAGCAACTGGCGCTGGCCCTGGAGCAAGCCGGGACGCACATCGTCCACCACCGGCTGACCTTCGCTGGGTATCTGGACCAGTGGCGCTACCGGCACGACCCGGTGCTCGAGTGGTTCGACGAGCGGCTGATGCAGGATCCGCGCAGCCTGGCGATGACCTGGCAGTCTTCGGTCGATCAGTTGAGCGAAACGGCGCGGCGGTCCACTCGGCTCGAGCCTACTGACGCACCCGGAGGATCGTCCATCGGCGACGTGGCGTAGTAAACCACACCCCACCAATCTTGACACCATTCCCAGACGTCGCCGTGCATGTCGTACAGGCCCCGCGCGGTCGGTTCGGGGCTCTGGCCTGTTCCCAAAGCGTGGCCAACTCCGCTTCCGTCGTCCCCATGTCGAACTCGCCCGGCGGGATCCGCACGAACCGCATACCGAGCGAATTGGTCATCTCGACTTGGACGCCCAGACACTTGGCCCAGGCCGCTTCGTGCTCCTTAGCCTTTGCCGCGTCGAAGGGCGCGACCGCCGGCTGCGGAGCGTCGGGAGAGAGCTTCCAAGGCGGCATGGGGTCGGAAGTCGTTTTCGGGGCGGCCGGTTTGGCGGTGGTCGAGTCCTTGCCCGCATCCGGCTCGCGCACCGTTGCCCCCCCGGTCTGGCTCCTGCGTCTCACTGCCGCCTTCGGACCGCTGAAACTGGGCGACTTCCTTTCCTTCCCTGTCGCGGACGACGACCCAGATTCCCAGCAAGATCAGTAACAACCAGCCGCCGCCAGTCCCGCCGTAGCATGGCTCTCCTGAACCGTGCGGCACGGGTACCAACACCGCGCGGGACACGGCTTTGGAGAGCCATGCTACGGGCAGCGGCTGACTCGGGACGCGGCAACGACTGTTCCGAATTCGGGTCGGTGGCCACGTGCGGTCGGGACCGGTCCTGGGCCGCATCGGGATCCGCGGCGGGGGCGGGCTGGGCCTCTAGCGCAGCGGGGGTCGGACGGCGGTCCACTGCGGCCGTGCGCGAAGGGGCCACGCTCCTCGCAGGGACTCCTCCGGCCGGGCGTCCTCGTCCTGTCCGACTGTCACGGCCGAGCACGCGCTGCGCAACGACAGAATCGGTGTCGTCTGGTGCGCCGTCATTCTTCCACGGCCATTGCTCCTATGTACTGGGGGCGCCCCGGCAACAAGTGCCGCCGTGTCACGCCCAGGCTGTCAATGTCGGCCCGCGCGTCGGCGTGCCTGGTGTCCGTCGCCTGCTCCATAACCAACACTCGCATCACCGATCCCGAGGTGGTCGAGTGGCGTTATCCCGTACAGGTGGAAACCCTCGCTATTCGCCGAGGCTTCGGGGGCCGCGGCCGCCAACACGGAAGCGACGGCGTAGTGTGCAAGCTCCGCTTCCGCGAAGCCGTGCAACTCTCGCTGCTCAGTCAGCATCGCGGCCAGGGCCCTTACGGACTCGAGAGCGGCCAACCGGGCGCCCCAGGCCGCCAGTGGATAGAACGTAGCGACGGCCGCCTCGAGCCTCTCAACGGCATCGACCAAGCCAGCCTATCCCCCGGTGACGCCCTCATCCTGGAGACCCCCGGCGGCGGCGATTGGGGAGCCGAACGCGAAAGCAAGACGTCCCAAGCTTGCCAGTAGATTCTTGGTCATTTTAAGGACGATTGCTGCCTCTGGACGAAACTCCCAACTTCTCGTTATTACAAGCATTGCAATCCCGCTTCGGAATCGCGATAATTCACGAGGAAGGATCGAGCTTCAGATCCACAGACAGGTTTGCCTGTGAGTATCCTTGCAAACTTGACCGTGTAGAACTCCGACAGGGGTAATCTCGTGCCATGAAACCATCCGTTTACGTCGAGACTTCCATTTTCGGGCACCTCGCCATGCGGCCCTCTACTCTTCTTGTAACCGCTGCCAACCAGCAGGTGACTCGGGAATTCTGGGATGATCATCGGGCACGTTTCGATCTCTTCGTCTCGTTACCTGGAACTGCAAGCACATCGCCAATCCCGCATTACGTACCGCGATCGACAGAGTGTGTCGTGCTGCGGGCTACGATCCGCCAGTGATCTGCACGCCCCCCGAACTTATCGAGGTAGCAAACCCATGAACGATCCGATTGTTGAGGAAACCCGCAAGTATCGCGAGCAGTATGCTGCCCGATTCAACCACGACTTGGTTGAAATTTGCAGGGACCTGCAGCACCGCCAAGCAACCTGCGGGCGCAGAGTCGTATCACGACCGCCCAAGAAGATCCCAATCTGGCAACAAGCTGAGATCGATGTCGGTCACGTAGCCGAGCGATGAAGCGATACACCGATATCGCCACCGGGCGGATGCTCCCCGTCGGGTCAGTCGGTTGCATAGGGACTTGGCAATCCAATTCGGCTGTAGGTGTCCGCGAAGTGCTTGGCCAAGTGTTCTCGATACAACGGCTGGATGCGAGCGCGTCGTCGTCCGTGCTGACACAAGGCGGTCAACAAGTCGAGGCGAACTGTGTGCAAGGGATGCAAATCGACGATCGACTCCGGCAATCCGTGTTCGTCGCTCTGCGGGAGAAAATACCACCCAAACACGCGCCCAGCCCGAATGGCACCACGGACATCGCTGGCCTTCAACAGTCCCTGCTGAACGAGTTGCTCGGCATCTCGGACGAGCGCCACCGAGGCCACGGTGGTCTTTCGATTCGCCAGATCACACGTCTGCGTCAATACGACGACCCGACTGAAAGCTCCTTCGATCTCCAGGGAGTCTGCCAGTTCGCGCAACAAGTCGGAGATGCTGAACTGAGAGATCCGGAGCACGGGGCAACCATCGATGATGTCCCCCTGGTCCACTGGGTCGTGAAGTGCGGGCAAGTCGTAGATCATTCGTCGTGTGCGGGAAGGTCCGGTGGATCGGGCGGGACAAGCGAACCGGCTTTGGCTCGCACGCGGAACTGTGGAAGTGGCGGCGGGAATTCGACCCAGGGGTCCAGCATCGGTTCCTCCTCATGCGACACCGAAGGCCGATCGGGCAACACGCGCAGTTCAATCCATCTTCCCTTCACCTCGACGCCGTAAGTCTGCCCAACCTGCAGCTCCACGTCTTGAAGCGCATCTCGCAGCGCTACGCTCATGATTCCCTCCTCGTGAAAGTGGCAGACCACTCTGCCGACGGCAACCTACTTTCATTGAACACTCAACAGCCTCGCACGTCAACCTCGGCGCGTGGTGCGTCGAACGCACGACGACGGGATCATCGAAATTCCCGTAGTTGCACCAATGAAGGAATCGAAAACATCTGAGATTTGCATGATCAAACTCCCCTATTCTTCCGCCGGGATCATGGGCAGAACGACGTGGGACGGGCGGCTGCTGTCGTGGACGATCGTCTGCCGGGCGATCACCGGCTCGCGGGCCAAAGCGATGTTGTCCTCGCCCGTGTTCAGATTG
>JALORD010000484.1 GCA_025459145.1 Pirellulaceae bacterium
TGAGGGTTCTCGAATCAGCAGCGGAACACTGCTACGTACCCGCGGCCGCTGGGCCGGGTTTCGCCTTTTCCCAGTTTTGCCTGCCGTTGAGCCGTCTGCCAGCGTGGGGTCCGCTCGCCTTGCGAGCGGGACTTTGCGACTGCTATGCCCGATCAAACAGCAGCACTTCCGCCGCCTCGGTCGCTGCGATCGACACCGAACTCTCATCGCTGACCGCGGCCGCATCTCCTGCTGCTAGCTCGACCTCGCCCAGACGCACCGTCCCTCGCAGCACCTGCACCCAGGCGTGCCGCCCATCGGCCAGCGCGTGCTGGGCCGACCCGCCGGGCGAGAGCTTCGCCAGGAGCAGCTTGGCGTCTTGCTCGATCGTCAGCGAGCCGTCGTCCCCCTCCGGCGACGCAATGAGCCGCCACTGGTTTGCCTCGGCGGCGGGAATTGCCTTCTGCTCGTAGCCCGGAGCGAGCCCTTTTTCCCGGGGCAAAAGCCAGATCTGATAGAGGTGGACCCACTCGGTGGCCGAGGGGTTGAACTCGCTGTGGCGAATGCCGGTACCGGCGCTCATCCGCTGCAGTTCCCCCGGCCGCAGAACTTCGCCATGCCCGAGGCTGTCCTTGTGCTCCAGTTCCCCTTCGAGGACCAGGGTGACGATTTCCATGTCCCGGTGCCCATGCATGCCGAATCCCTGGCCTGGAGCGACCCGATCCTCGTTGATCACCCGCAGGCTGCGAAACCCCATCTGGTCCGGGTCGTGATAGTCTCCGAACGAAAACGTGTGGTACGTGTCGAGCCAACCGTGATTCAGGTGCCCGCGGTCCGAACTCTTTCGAATACGAATCATTTCCAGTCTCCTGCCAAGTTTCCTGCCCGGCCACGAATGTGACCCAAGGGCAACTAGTTGACAGATCAACTATTAGCGCGGCCGGCAGTCCAGGCAAGGGTCGTGTGGCATTTCGTAGGACAGCCTCCCGGCCCGTCCAAGGTCGAACGGACGGGTTGGACGGACGGATCGCGATCGGGACACGGACGGACCTGGAGGTCCGTCCCACCTTTCCAGGCGGCGGCTTAAACTTCCTCGTCCGCTCCCGCCATGGGGGCCCGCACCTTCGCCAGCAGTTGGTTCAGCTTGGCCAGTTCTTCGGCGTTCAGATGCCCCAAGAGCCGCTGGTGCTCTTGATTCAGCGGTTCCTCGATTTCATCGAGCAAACTGAGGGCCTTGTCGGTGATTGACACATAGACCACCCGGCGATCCTCGTCGCACCGTTTCCGCTGGACGAGCCCCGCGGTTTCAAGCCGATCAATCAGCCCGGTAATGCCCGGGACGACCGTAATCATCCGCGAGGCGATCTCGAGTATCGGCAGGGGCGCACCATCTCCGCGCAAGATGCGGAGGATGTTGTACTGCTGGCCCGTCACCCCGTACCGCCGGAACAGCCGCGTGAAGCGGATGTGCAACTGGTCGGCCGTCCTCATGATGCTGAGGGTGGCCTCTTGTTCCGGAGAGTCAAACGGCTGTTTCTTCTTTAGTTCGTGCTGGAGAGAAGACACGTACGTACCCCAAGCGATTCCCGTGACAAACGCGATTACACACCTGCTGTTCAGACAAGTGCCCGTCGCACCCCAAGCGACGCCCCAAGCGGCGCTCGAACGATTTGCCTCTCGTCACGGTTCCTCCGGTTCGCCCCAGCGATAGGGCGAGCCAGTACCAAATAATTTAAGGGTCAATCAATTTTGTGTCAAACCGATTTTCGCAGAGTTGAGAGTTTTCCGGCCGTTGTAAGAAGGGCGAGACTACCGGTTCCTGCATCCTCCCTCCGAGGGCCCGAGCACCCAATGCTGGAACCAGCGCATCAATCTTCGGCCGACGTTTTAGAGTCAATTTCCGATGAAGCGTTCGTGAATTGCCGTCGCAATCGGGTAGTCGTTTCGCCGGGCGATCGATAGGTTCGCAGGCTACTCGAATCGAGGAGGCAATTCATGTTCGATTTTCCCGTATGGGTGATCGTCCAGTGCGCGGCACAGGGTGAGAGCGCCGCACAAGTTCGAATTGTGTGCCCGGACAAGACCGGCGAAATCTTTCTAAGTCAAAAGGAGGCAGCTGCTCAGGCGAGCGGCGAGTTTCAGCCACGGGCCATTGGCAGCTACCGCGGCCTGCTCCTGTGGGCCCAACGAGCACAAGCCGCGGGGCTGCAATCCATCGTCAGCCGCCGGGGAATTCGCAGCGATCCGCCCATCGACCTCTACCTGAGCGCCGACGAATTCATCGCCATGGTCCACGACCAAATCTACGGCGTCCGGGAGTCGGCGGAGAACTAGAGTGCGAGGTTCACAGTTCAAAAACCACCGGCCCGGTCATACTCATACTCTTAATCCTCTCGCTACTCCTGGCGCTCGTGATCAGAACGCCTCACTTCGCCTTCCTGAGCTTTCTTGCGAGCAGCTTCTGCCTCGCCCGTCGCTCCTTGCGATTCAGCGGCTGCTGCGAAGCGGCTGTCGGTAGTGCCGGAGTTGCGTCAGACCGCGAGCAGGCCAGGAGCGTTTGGTATGCCTCGATCGGATCCATCTGGCGCAGCACCTGGACCGCGTGTCTTTCGGCTGCTTTCTCAGCGTCGGTCAGATCATCGACTTGTCCTTCCACCGGCTCGTCGTGGTCCAGGTCGACCTCGTCCTCTTCGTCATCCTCCCCGGCCTGCTGTGCCGCGGCACGCTCGAGCTCTTCCTCCGCCTTATTGAAAGCCGCGACGATCTCCCGGGCCCGCTCGCGATCGGCCTCTTCGGCCTGCTGAACAGTCTCGATTTCGCGGTTGTAGGCCGCGATAATCGCCTGCCGCCGAGCCTCGCGAATCTCCGAACGTGTTGTTTCCATGGGACTTACGTTAGCGCTTTCGGCGGCCTCTCGCGCCGGTGCCCCCTGTTCACCGCCCTGAGGTGAACAGTCCCCAACCGGGGGAATCGAAGACTCGCCGTTCGAGTCCGCATCAGCCGGGCGCTTCCGGGCCCGTTTCCCGGCCACCTGCGATTCGGACACCGGCTTAGGATCGCGCGAATCAAATGTCCACTCGGGATTGTCCGCGAGCAGTTTCTTCCCCAGCCCGAGAATATGCAGCATTTGCGTGTTCATCCGCATCGCCATCCACAGATACCGCGAGTCGCCGCCTTTCAGCGTGGTCGTTTTCAGCTCGTGGCCGCCGGGGCCAATCCGCGTGCTCACCTGCGGCTCCTGCGACGCCCGCCACGCCTCCATCGCCTCGCTGTACAGGAAGTTGCACCGCCGCTCGGCCAAATCGATGGCGGCACAGATTCGTTCGGTCGGCGAGAGCCCCGCCTCGGGGCCCGCGATCACCGCGAGCCACTCAGTCATCTGCCGGCGAATCTGCTGCACGCGGGTCTGCGAAATGCCAAACCGCTGAGCCGCCTGCCGCGAGCTGAGCCCCTCGATCTGCACCGCCTCGTACAAATACCAATCCCGCTCGGTCGGTGGCCGAAAGAGCGGACTGGCCGCAGCCGAACGTTCGGGCGCTGCGGCTGAACTCTGGGCAGTATTCGGTGCGGTGGAAGAATGCGTCGCAACCATCGCTGGTCTCCTTCGGAGGCAGGGAAAGGGGAATGTGCAGGAGTCTGCCGCGGCGAAGAACGCCCCTCGCGCACCAGCCAGCAGAATCCGCCAGCCATTAGACAAAGGGGGTGTGACTAGTCTGGTCACAGCCTGGGCAATTTCCCGCCGCAAGTCGTTGCCGCCGGAAGGCTTAAAAATTTTTCGACGCAGCAGCCAAAAACGCGGACATTGGGAGTGTGCGAACCGTCGCTTCATTCCCATAGCCCCGCGTGGGAACACCCGTCCGGAAGCTCCGCTTCTCAAGCCGCGACGGGCACGCAGCGGCCCGCCCAATGGGCCGCTCTCCCAGGCCGGCCACACTCCAACACGCCCCGTGCTATGCTGGTGCCCGGCACGATTTGCGATGCCGCCAGGCGGAGGCTGGAACTTGCTCGATCCCCGGGGTGCCGATGATGCGGCTGTTACGACGCGGGCCATCGCCGACGTCGTGCCGGTGGAAGATCCCCGGGGTGCCGATGATGCGGCTGTTACGACGCGGGCCATCGCCGACGTCGTGCCGGTGGAAGCTGCGCAAGCCTCTGGCGAGGCACTCACAGCCGAGAAGCCGACGGCCGATTGCTATGCCGCCGGCGAGCGGGGGGCGATGGAGGGGTGGCAGGATTGGCGAGCCCGGTGGCTCCGCCCGCTGCTCGTGGTGCTCACACGCTGCCAGGTGACGCCGGACCATATCACCCTCGCATCGCTCGTTGTGGGTCTGGCGTTTTGTCCGCTGTGGATGT
>JALORD010000485.1 GCA_025459145.1 Pirellulaceae bacterium
CTTCGATGTCGGCGCGAATCAATACCTCTCGAAGCCTTTCGATCTGGATGAGCTATTGAGCCTGGTTCGCAATCTCTTGAACCACCATCCGCGCCGGCATCAGCGGTCCGCTCCACCTGCGGCAGAGCTCGGCATCTTCGAGTTTGGGACCGCCAGGATCAACTTCTCCAAGTACGAGTTGACGATTGCCGGGAAGCCGCATCAACTCACCAAGCGGGAGTGGGAGTTGCTATCGTTCTTTGTCCTGAATGAAGGGCGGCTGATTCCGCGGCAGGAGATTCTGGAGACGGTGTGGCAGATGCCTGGGCATATCAATACCCGGGCACCCGACCAATTTCTGGTACGACTACGCAAACTGTTCGAGGCCGATCCGGCCAATCCGCGGCATTTTTTGACGATCCGCGATTTGGGTTATCGATTTGTCTCGTCGCCTGAGGCTGAGCAACACGACGTCCCCGATTCGTCGCCTGAACCTTAGTGCGCGGGGCTGGTCCTCGCTCTCTAGCGAAATTTTCGCCGCCGAATTCGCTGGCGGTCGCGGTCGGGCCATTGCTTGCGGTATCGCGGAGTGGGCTCATATTATGACGTCGTCCGCCTCAACCATGGCGGAGACGCCGTAGAAGATTGGCCTTGGTCCCGCCGGCCAGTTTCAGAGCACCTGGATGGTTTCGGTCCTGCAACTTGCGAGGTAAGCCTGGATGCGATGGCTTTTTGCCGACCCAACGAACGTGGCCGAGATGGATCATCGCAATCGTACGCTGGGAGCCATCGATGCCTGGTGGCGGTCGTTCCAAGCCAAAACGACCGATCTCGACGCCTTGTTCCATCGCCGCTCGGAGTGGGATCTGGCCGGTTGGATGCACGATTCGCTGGGTGCCGTGCACTCGGGGATGATGTGGGAGTTCGGCCGGGCGATCAAGCAACCCGGGCATCGGTTGGTCATTACTCCGGAAATGCGCCGGTGGCTGCGGCCGGTTGTGCGGACATTGTTCGAGCGGGCTCCCACGATCCGCGGCTGGGAGTTCTATCCTCATCGCCTGGCCGAAGATGTTCCGCAAACGATTCTCGCGGTCGAGGCTCGCACCGGCGTCAACATTACTGGAGCTGTGGTCGCGGCAAATATCGCACCTGCCCGCAAGATTGATTTGTGGTTCGATTTCCCTGCGCAGCCCGGCCTCCCCGAGCAGGCAGCCCGCAATGCGGCGTTCGTCGCCACCGAGACGCTCATGGGCGAGCAGGTTCTCGACACGTGGATCGGCGGGATCAGCCTCTTGTCTGACGATTCATCGCGCAACCATCGTCCGCTTCCAATGGAACGGGCCCAGGCGACGGTCGGCGCGCTGATTCAAAGCATTCATGACCAGCTACCCACACAAAAACTCGCTGAAGTTGCGAAGGAGTCTCCCGAGTGGTCCAGCGTCACACTCGAACCTGAAGAGCAACGGGAGGACTATGTCGGACGGACCGATTTGATTGCGGCGACAGTGCTCGACATCGAAATGTTTCGAGCGGCGCATACCGGCATGATCTTCACCTCGGCCTGCCATTCGCGTATGGGCGAGTGGTTCGTCTACCTGAAACTCGACGCCCTCGAAGTGCCGAACGAAGAGCGGGTCGACTTTCGTGCGGAGTTCGAGGATGCGCTCGATCCGGCCCTGCTCGAGGCAGGGGCTGGTTGCGTGATCGGCGGCGGCAGCGGGCTGCGCTACTCGTACATCGATCTGGCGCTAAGCAATATTCAACAAGCAGTGCCAATCATTCGCCGCGTTCTGGCCGCGGGGCGGGCGCCGCTTCACTCGTGGATTCAATTCTTTGATGACGACCTCGCGGCAGAGTGGATTGGCATCTACGCCCACACTCCGCCACCGCTCTTGTCGCTGGACGACGACTAGTTGGAAGATTGCCGTCCGCGCGGGTGCGCGCAACTGCGGGACCGCATCACCGGCGCCTTAACCTTGGACTGGTGAACGCTCGGCCGGAAGCGGGTCAATCGACCGGTTTGCCAGCGGTACATAGCCGGATGCCGATTGCGAGGGTGCCTGCGCGGCCGGATCATCTTCTGTCGAGTCGTGCAGCCCAATTCCGGCAGTCATCGCGAATTGAACGAGCTCGGAAACACTTTCGGCGCTCAATTTCTTATAGAGCGCCTGTTTACGCGACTCGACTGTACGCAGCCCCAAATTGAGCTTTTTGGCAATGACCTTGTTCGGAAGCCCCAGCATGACCAGTTCGAGCACATCGCGCTCGCTCGTCGTGAGCAACTGGAGACGCGACTGTACGTCGCGTTGCTGGTCGTTTTGCTGTCGACGCAGGCGACAGATTTCGATTCCCCGCCGCACTGCATCGCGCAGTTCGTAGGCGGCGAAGGGCTTTTCCAGGACATCCAGCATTCCGCCGCGAAGCGCCTGCACCGCTACCCGAACGTTGGCGTAGCCTGACACCAGGACCAGCGATGTGGGGTGATTTCGATTCCTTACGGCCGCTGCCGCGTCCATTCCCGTGCCATCGGGTAATCGCAGATCGATCACGGCGCAGTCAAAGCACTGCTGATCCAGTGCCGCGATAAATTCCGCCACGGTACCGAATCCCGCGACTTCGACCTCCAGGGGCTTAAGAGCCGTTGCTTCGAACAGCCGCATGTGGGGTTCATCGTCTACCACGGCGACTAGCGGCCGATCCGCCACCGGAGAGAGCTTGCTATCCATTGGTGTGTTGGCTCGGTCAGATTTCCAGATGCCCGCGACAGGGGTAGTGTCGGAGACCACCTGCGCGAGGTAGGCGGTCTACAACGTGATTCATCGGCAACTTCCTCCCGATTGTTTCGGAAGTTTAACTATTTCGCGCCAAAACGCAGCCGCTGCATTCCCACGGCGACTCCTGCCGGATCGCCGAATATCGAGGATCCGGCCACGAGGACGTTGGCTCCGGCCCGAACTCCAAGCGGCGCAGTGGCAGAATCGACACCCCCGTCAATTTCCAGTTCAATGCTGGGTTTTGTTCGCTCGATCATGTTCCGTACTTGCTCGATCTTCGGCAGGGTCGAGTGAATGAACGTTTGTCCGCCAAAGCCCGGGTTCACGGTCATCACGAGAACCAAGTCGAGGTCAGGGAGGATCGCCGATAGCACGTCGGCCGGAGTCGCGGGATTGATCGCCACGCCGGCCTTCTTACCCAGCGACTTGATGTGCTGCACGGTGCGGTGCAGGTTGGCGTTCCCTTCCCAATGCACGATCAGCGAGTCGCTGCCCGCTTTGGCAAATGCTTCGAGATAGAGATCGGGATTTTCGATCATTAGGTGCGTTTCGAGCGGAAGACGTGTCACCGGACGCAGCGACTTTACGATCGGGATGCCGATCGAGATGTTTGGGACGAAGTGGCCGTCCATCACATCGATGTGAATCCGATCGGCACCGGCGGCGTCAACGGCGCGTACCTCTTCGCCTAGGCGAGCAAAGTCAGCAGCCAGAATCGAGGGGGCAAGTTTGATGGTCGTCACTTGGAATACTCTCCTTCGCGCCGCGAGCGTTTGATGCCCAGCAGCAGTCATTGGCCAAGGGATATACCCCAGCTAATGTTGTTTCATTTCCCGATATCGTTCAATCAGCCGATTCGTTGAACTGTCGTGAGCTAGTTTTGGCGTTTCGGCCGATTCCAGTTCGGGCGCAATCCGTCCAGCTAGCACCTTGCCAAGTTCGACGCCCCATTGGTCGAATGGATTCACGTCCCAGATCGCCCCCTGCACGAAAACGCTGTGTTCGTAGAGGGCGACAAGCTTGCCGAGCACGGCCGGCGTGAGTCGTTCGATGAGCAGCGTGTTCGAGGGCCGATTGCCAGGAAATGTTCGATGTGGCACGAGTGTCTCGGCTGTCCCCTCGTCCCGCACCTGGTCGGCCGACTTCCCGAAAGCGAGCGCCTCGGCCTGGGCAAAGACATTTGCCATGAACAAATCGTGATGCCGACCGAGCGGATTCAGCGAGTGGGCAAACGCTAGAAAATCGCACGGAATCAGCTTCGTTCCCTGATGGATCAGCTGGTAGAACGAGTG
>JALORD010000486.1 GCA_025459145.1 Pirellulaceae bacterium
ACTCGCTCGGGATGGAGCAGTACCATTCCTCCGGCCCAGTGGCCGCCGCCGCTATGCCCCCACAGGGTCCAGGGCACTTCCGCCAGTTCGGGATGGCCCGACAGTTTGCCGAGATCGGCAAGACATTTTTGAAACGCCAAGTCCGAGCCGTTCCGCGGATCGCACCACAACTGGCAGTCGGCCCCCTCGGGCTGCTCGTAGGCCGGGGCGAGCAGTGCACAGTCATGCTGCTTGGCCAGCGCCTGCCAGTGCAGGTCGTACGCGCCGGTCAGGCCCGATTTGCACGAGCCCTCGCCACAGCCGTGCTGGTGGACGATCACGCCGCGGAGCTGCTTTACATCGGGAATCCAGATTGTGTAGTTCACGGCAAACGGCAATTCGCCCGGCTGATCACTCTCCTTCGCGGGCGCCTCGTACCGCACGCGGTAATACGGCGGATCGGCCGCCGGGAAGACGTCGTAAGGAGCCTGCTGGGCGAGCGCTGTTGGCGGAAGGGCGAGCGGAAGAGCCGCGAAGAGCACCCAGGTGAGTGCGGCCCACGAAACATTGGCAATCGGACGGTGAATCATCTCGTATTCTCGGGATTTTGGAACGTCGGAGTCGAGGGCGTCGCCGAGCGAGCCCCTGTCGAGCCCCTGTTCACGGGAGAGTTCGGGGCAAGCGCGCGTCTCATTTTGGCTCGGCGGCACGCTGTGGAACAAGATGCAAACGCGGCTTGGGACGTGGTGCGCACCGGCGGAAACGTGAAACGCAATTGTCGCCGGTTGTCAACCCGGGCTTTTCGCCCCTTTCCGGCCCGTTAGATTCTTTCCTCGCGAGCTCGATGGTCGTCGGCACGGGCGGCGGTTGATCTCGCGCGGGGCACGGCGGCCCCGCTCAAGTCCTCGCAGGATGCGTGGCAATCCGCAGGGAAGTTAGTTCCCACGGGCGCTTGACGTTCAAGCGTCGTCCGCGGAGTGGTCGTCCAGCGACCATTGTTCAGCCACTGCATTATCCCTCCCCGAACGGCCCACGGTTGGGCCCTTAGTCCTGCCTATCACGCTCTCGTGCGGCGCAAAGCCAATTTTACCGTGCGGCGAAGCTGCGCACGCGAGCGTTTTGATCTAGCCCGATTTGGTTCAGGTTCGCCGTGCGCGCGTGTGCCGCGGCGGACTGAAGAAGTGCTTCCTCGCAGTCAGGAGACGAGCCATGTGACGGCCCACGGATCGAGACCGTAACAGTTTGTATTTCACGAGATGGAGAAGATTGAATGAAACGGATTGTTGTTCTTTTGGCTTGCGGAATGATGCTTCTCGCTGCAAATTCCGCGGACGCCCGCATTTTCCGCCGGAACAATCGCACGACGCAAACGCGGACGGTTCCGACGGTTTACCGTACAACTCCCGCGCCCGCGCAAGCCGCGACCCCCGCGCAGGCTGCCCCCGCAACTCCGGCCCAACCCGCGGCCGAAGCACAGCCGACCGCTGCCGCTCAGCCGCAAGCGCAGACCCAGGCTCGCCCCGTCGCTGCGACCACCGTGTCGTACAGCACAGCCACGGCCCAAGGGGTCGCGAACATCATGGCGTCCCGTAACCAGGTCGGCCACTTCGGCGGCAACCCCGGCTATGAAGGCTGCGGCTGCGGCCCGACGCCCCAGGCCGCGTATGCGATCTGCTGCTACGCCAATAGCGGCATGGCGACGGTCGATGTGGGCTACGCCCGCAGCGCCAGCGGCATGTGGTTCTGCTGCCGCCGGTATCGGTAGTTGGCAGTTGCCCCCGCTCAGCCCCGGCCCAGGGGGCGCGGGAGCGTCGAACCTCATTCCGACGGCGCGTCGCTCGAAGGATTGCTCCTCAAGTCCCCGCAGGGAAGCGGGGCTTGCGGTGCAAGGAATCGCGACATCCCGGCAGCGATGGCAGCCGCCTGCGAACTGCACGGCCCGGCCGGATCAGGAGCGGTCGATGCTTTCCTCGATCGCAGCCGCCAGATCGTGCAGCAAGCCTGCGGCGGGGCCTTCGTACGAGGAGCCGTGCATCACGGCCAGCGTGGCCGGCTGCAGTTGGCCGAGCGCGTGCAGGACGCCCGGCGTGCGCCGCGTGTACGGCATGTACCCCGCCAGGGGGCCCTGTTCCATCTTGTGCATTGCCTCGAGTGTCGGACCGACGAGGTCCGCCGACGTGATGGCGGGCGCGTTGCCAAAATGGTGAAAGAGGTCGGAGCAAAACAGGGTCCGGCAGGACTCCTCGAAGAGCACTCCCGCATCCCAGCCGTGCGGAATGTGGGGGGAGGGGTAAAACCGGAAGCGATACTGGCCGGTGGTCAGGAGATCTTCGGCCGTCATCCCGCGCGCGGGGCGAATCGAAAAGTCGTCGACGGATACGATCTTCCCCACGAGGGTGCAGACAGGCTGCGCCTGCGGCGCCACCTGCAGCCATTCGTTGAGTGCGCCGCATTCGTCGGATTCGAAATGACTCCAGGCAATGTGCCGCAGCGCTGCCGGTTCGATCAGGGTCGCGACGGCTTCGCGGAGCAGCGGGAACATGCTCTTCAGCCCCGTATGAAACAGGAGCGGCTCCTCGTCCCGCACCAGGAAATGGTTGAACTGCATATCCATTTCCGGCACATAAACCGACAGTCGGAACAAGCTGGGCGCAATTTCGTCGATCGTAACCATGGTCAGTCCATCCGGGGTCGCTTCGCCGCGCGGGTCGCGCTGCGACGATAATAGCCACTCCAGCGGGGCCATTCCAATCCGGCCCTGACAATCGGCGGCGGCGAATTGCGGCCGCACGCAGCAGCGAAGGGCCGCGCCGCCTGGCTCGCGCAGCTTTTCCTCTGCTGCGCGGCGTGTTACGTTGCTCTGTGCACGGCGGCGTACTCAGGAGGGGCTGGCGGCAATCCGATGGGCTGGCCCCGCGCCGCGGCATCCCACCTCATTCTCTGGAGCCTGCCCAATGAAAGCTGTCTCGCTCGTTTGTGCCGCGGCCCTGTCGGCCGCGCTGTTCGTGGTCTCGCCGCTCTCTGCCGCTGAAGGACTGAAGCCCGGCGACGACGCCCCCGACTTCACGATGGTCGGAACCGACGGCAAGACGTACAAGCTGTCCGATTTCAAAGGGAAGCAGGCGGTTGTCGTCGCCTGGTACCCGCGGGCGTTTACCGGCGGCTGCACGAAGGAGTGCAAGTCGTTCAAGGATCAGGGAAGCTCGATTCGCGAATACGACGTTGCCTACTTCACCGCAAGCTGCGATCCAGTGCAGAAGAACAAGGAATTTGGCGAATCGCTCGGCATCGACTACGTGATCCTGAGCGATCCCGATGGCACCGTCGCCAAAGCCTACGGCATCTACAACGCCGAGCGCAAGGCGGCCGCCCGGCACACGCACTACATCGGCAAGGACGGCAAGATCCTGGCGATCGACACGACGGTGAAGACCGAGACGCATGGAGCCGACGTGGCGAAGAAGTTGGGGGAACTGGGCGTCGCGAAGAAGTAGTTTTCCGCGAGTTGAAAGATAGATTCGGGTGCACGCCCACGGCTGCCGTGGGCGTGGCGCCATGCCGGCTAGGCGTGTTTCATGCGCGAATCGAACGCCAACTCTTATGCGCGCGTATGGCAAATCCTGCTCCTCCTGTCGGCGGCCCTGAGCGCCTGGCTTGGCATGCAGGCGGTCCACGAGCTGGGGCACGTTGTCGGAGCCTGGCTCACCGGCGGGACGGTCGAGCGGGTCGTGCTCCATCCGCTCGCCATTTCGCGGACCGATGTGGCGCCGAATCCCGAGCCGCTCGTCGTGGTGTGGGCGGGGCCGATAGTTGGCATTTTGTTGCCGCTCGCGGCTTGGGGAATCGTCGCCTACGCGGCCCGGCAGGGCGCCTGGGCGGTCCGGTTCTTCGCCGGGTTCTGCCTGCTCGCTAATGGTCTGTATATTGGCATCGGCTCGTTCGAGGGTGTCGGTGACGCGGGAGATATGCTCCGCGCTGGGAGTCCGATTTGGACATTGTGGCTGTTTGGCCTGATCGCGGCACCCGCGGGACTGGCGCTCTGGAACGGCCTG
>JALORD010000487.1 GCA_025459145.1 Pirellulaceae bacterium
ACCACCGGGGCGGCCAGCTCAATGTGCCCCATCCGCTTACGGCGGACCCGGCTATGCGTCACCTTGACGCCGCACCGGTCGCAGATCATCCCTTTGTATTTCATGCCCCGGTATTTGCCGCAGGCGCACTCCCAGTCCTTTTCGGGACCGAAGATCCGCTCGCAAAACAGGCCGTCTTTCTCAGGCCGGTAGGTGCGGTAGTTGATCGTCTCGGGCTTCTTTACTTCACCAAACGACCACGAACGGATGTCGTGCGGCCGCGCCAGGCTGATCTTTACCGAGGCGTAGTCGTTGATCCGGTCGTAACTGGTTTCGCCGATCGTCATAAGCCGGTCTCCTTGCGGGGGGGAGGAGTCGGAGCGAGTACTGGTATGCGGTTATCGGATGAGAATGAACGGATCGGAACATTGAAGCCGGGACTCCCAATTGCTTGGCTTCTTCAGTTCAGGTGGATCCTTAATTCGTCAGCCGACTGGGTACGATGAAAGCCTGGGGCTAAACACGCCGCTTTTCAAGCTGCATGTTCAGCGCGAGGCCGCGGATTTCGTTGGTGAGCACCTCGAAGCTGGCGGGCGTGCCGGCTTCCAGGGTGTTCTCGCCTTTGACCATCGATTCGTAGATCTTGGTTCGCCCTTCCACGTCGTCGCTCTTCACCGTCAAGAGCTCCTGCAAAATGTAAGCGGCGCCATAGGCCTCGAGCGCCCACACTTCCATTTCGCCGAAACGCTGACCGCCAAATCGCGCCTTGCCGCCCAGCGGCTGCTGCGTGATGAGCGAGTACGGGCCGGTGCTGCGGGCGTGTACCTTGTCGTCGACCAGGTGATGGAGCTTCAGCATGTAGATGTAGCCCACCGTGGTTTCCTGCTGCAGCGGTTCGCCCGTGCGGCCGTCGTGCAAACGCTGCTTGCCGTGCGAGGGAAGTCCCGCCTGGGCCAACAGATCGTTGATGCCCTTCTCGTTCGCACCATCGAATACCGGCGTGATCGCCTGGAAACCCAGGGCCGCAGCCGCCCAACCAAGGTGCGTCTCGAGAATCTGACCGACATTCATACGGCTGGGAACGCCCAGCGGATTGAGCATGATCTGGATCGGCGTGCCGTCCGGAAGAAACGGCATGTCCTCAACAGGCAGGATCTTGGCGATCACACCCTTGTTTCCGTGCCGGCCGGCCATCTTGTCGCCGACGCTGATGACGCGCTTGGTGGCGATGTAGACCTTGACCATCTGCAGCACACCGCTGCGCAGTTCGTCGCCGCGCTTCATGCTGTTCAGCACGCGGTCGCAACTGTCGATCGCGTCTTCGACCGCAACCCAGTGCTGCTTGAACAGCCGCTCGGCCTCGGCGATCTTGTCCTCGCTCCGCAATTTGCTGACATGCGGCTGCAGTTTGAAGTTGCGCGCCTTTTCGGCCACGAACTTCGGATCCTGATCCTTGGCGATCGGGGTTCCGTCTTCGTCAGTCAGGGTTTTGCCGATCACCCCTTCGAGTTCGGTCACCATCACGCCGAACACTTCGGCAATGCGGTTGTTGCCGCCGGTTTCCGCCTCCTTCAATTCCTTCTCAAACTTCTTGCGCTCGTCTTCCGACAAGCTCATGCGGCGGCTGAATTTCTGGGTGTCGATCACAATCCCTTCGATGCCGGAAGGGACTTCGAGCGAATCGTTTTTCACATCTTCGCCCGCGCGTCCGAAGATCGCGTGCAAGAGCTTTTCTTCCGGCGTCAGTTCCGTCTTGCTCTTGGGCGAAACCTTGCCCACCAAGATATCGCCCGGCTTCACAAATGTGCCGATTCGCACGATGCCGTTCTCGTCCAGGTTTCGCAGCGCCTTTTCGCTGACATTCGGAATGTCGCGCGTGAACTCTTCGCGGCCCAGCTTGGTTTCCCGGATTTCGACGTCGAACTCCTCAATGTGAATTGAGGTGTACGTGTCGTTCTTCACGAGGTCTTCACTGAGAATGATCGCATCCTCGAAGTTGTACCCGTCGAACGACATGAACCCGACCAGGACATTCCGGCCGAGGGCCAACTCGCCGCGAAGCGTCGCCGCTCCGTCGGCAATGACCTGACCCTTTTCCACCTTTTCGCCGGGCTTCACAATCGGCTTCTGGTTCTGGCACGTCCGCTCGTTGAGCCCCTGATACTTCTTCAGGTGATAGATGTCGGTTCCGATCTCGATACGGGTGGCGTCGACAAAGGTGACCTTTCCCGCCCGCCGAGCCCGGACGACCATACTGCTGTTGTGGGCAACGTCGCGCTCCATCCCGGTCGCCACGATCGGCGGCTCCGTGACCAATAGTGGAACCGCTTGCCGCTGCATGTTCGAACCCATGAGCGCGCGGTTGGCATCGTCGTGTTCGAGAAACGGAATCAACCCCGCGGACACGCCGACCATCTGGCTCGGAGCGACGTCGATGTAGTTGACCTGCTCAGGAGCCACGATCTCAAAGTCGCTGCGATGCCGGGCAATCAGGGCCGGACCGGGAACGATCTTGCCGCCCTCGACCGCCGTGTCGGCGGGTGCCACGTACGACTCGGCTTCTTCGTCGGCCCGCAACCACACGATCTCGTCAGTCAACTTTCCCTTGATGACCTTGCGATAGGGCGCGATCAAAAATCCATATTCATCGACGCCCGCATAGATCGCCAGGCTCGAAATGAGGCCGATGTTCGTACCTTCCGGCGTCTCGATCGGGCAGATCCGGCCGTAGTGCGAAATGTGCACGTCGCGAACTTCAAAGCCCGCCCGCTTGCGGTTGAGACCGCCAGGGCCAAGGGCGCTGAGCCGCCGTTCGTGCGTAAGCTGCGACAGCGGATTCGTCTGGTCGACAACTTGCGACAGCTCGCCGCGGCCAAAGAAATACTCAATCGCTGCCGAGATGCTCTTCGGATTCACGAGGCTCCGCGGCGTCATGTCCTCCAGATCCTTGAGGCTCATCCGCTCCTGGACCGTGCGGCGGAGCTTCAGGAAGCCCTTGCGCAGTTCGTCGCTCGCCAACTCGTCGATCGTCCGCAGGCGGCGATTTCCCAGGTGATCGATGTCGTCGATCTCCGCCTCGCCCCCTGAGACCATGAGGTCCAGCAGATATGAGATCGAGGCAATCAGATCCTCGGGCCGCAGCGTCATCTCCTTGTCGGAAACCTGCTGCTTCAGCTTGCGATTTACGCGGAACCGCCCGACCCGACCGAGGCGGTAGCGGTTCACATCGAAGAATTTCTCGTTGAACAGCGTGCGGGCCTTTTCCAGCTGGGGCGGATTACCAGGCCGCAACCGCTGGTAAATCCGCAGGAGGGCCTCTTCGTGACTGCTCGTCGTATCGTCCGAGAGGCTATTGAGAATGACCGGAGACTTGGGTGACTCGATGACCTCCACCTTGCCGACGCCCGCCGTGGCGATCGTTTCGGCATGGTTCTTGGTGATCTTGTGACCCGCTTCAACGATGATTTCGCCAGCGCGATCGCTCGACGACGGATAGCAGACATCGTCCACCGCAATCTTGCCTTCGATCTTGGCGGCGCTGCGGCCGTCGACGATCTTCTCGACCGTCGTTTCGTAGAAAGCGCGGAGAATGTCGGTGTCGGTTCCGTACTTGGGGCTCATCGCCCGCAGCAGCGTGATGGCCGAAAACTTGCCGCTCTGGTCGATCCGGACGCTCAGCGCCTCTTTCTTCGTGACGTTGACTTCGATCCAACTGCCGCGCTCAGGAATGATCCGGCAGCTCGGCAGCTTGCGATCGCTCGTCCCGTCCTGCTCCATGACAAAGTCGACGCCGGGGCTGCGGTGCAATTGGCTGACCACGACCCGCTCGGCCCCGTTGATGATGAACTCACCGCCGCCGAGCATGATCGGAATGTCGCCCAGGTACACCTCTTCTTCGATCGGCTGTTCCTTGGCCAGACGCAGCCAGACGCGGAACGGCTTGCCGTAAGTGAGCCGCAATTGGCGGCATTCTTCTGGCGTGTAGCGGGGCTTGCCCAGCTCGTAGCGCACGTACTCGAGCTTGATCGTTTTGTCGTAGCTCTCGAT
>JALORD010000488.1 GCA_025459145.1 Pirellulaceae bacterium
CTCGCCTCACGCCGAAGGCGTCACACAGCCAAGCCCAGCGGTCGCGAGCGATAGCGAGCGCACCCTGGGTAGGCGTTCCCACCGCCCGCCGGAACCCTGAAAGGGTTCTACAATGCGTCACCAACCAACCCGTCCATCTGTGTAACGCCTGCGGCGTATTCCGGCCATGGTGGATCACGTACCCAGGGTGCGCCGGAGGACCGGCGACCCTGGGCTTGGCTGGGTGACCGCTTCGCGGTGAGGCCATCAGTCTGGTTCGCGGCGGCTGGAAGCCTCCGCTACGAGGATGTCCGCTCGCGGAGCGAGCGGACCAAACTGGCGAGCGGACCACTTGGTCGACGCTACCCGCCGATCCATTTCATGGCCAGCGTCGCGATCAGGGCGCCGGCGACCATCGCGACGGGGATCGAGATCACCAGCGTGAGCGCGACGATCGCCGCGGGGGAAAGTTGCTCGCCCTCGGCATCGACTGGGGCCGGCGGAGTGCTCGACGAGGGGAGCGGGAGCGAGCGGACGGGGCGGACGGGGGTGGTGTCCTGAGCGGCGGCGGTCGCGGTTCCCTGCGACATCTGGCTCGCGCTTCCTTCGGCACTCGCCGAGTAGTCGTCGCCGTCGGTCTCGTGCCCCAGTTCGACGCGGTCATCGTCCGGTGCCGAGGGGAGCGGGGCCGCGGTCCAGGGAGAGCGAATGCTGGCCGGCGAGCCGAGCGGCGTCGTCGTGTCGGTGAACTGCTCGAGGCGGGCGGCCACTTCCGCCGCCGACTGGATCCGCCCCTTGTGGTCCTTCTCCATCATGTCGGCGATCACCTCGACGAACTCCTCGTCGAGATCAGGAGCGAACCGGCGCGGGTGGAACGGCGTATCGTGCAGGTGCCGGCGAGCCTTGTCGGCCGGCCGGCCGCCAGGGAACGGCACCTTGCCGCAGACCGCGTAGTACAGCGTGCAGCCGAGCGAGTAGATGTCGCTGCTGTGGGTCACATCGCCGGGCGAGCGAATCTGTTCGGGCGAGAGGTAGTCGGCCGTGCCGACGATCTTGCCGGCCCGCGGATCGGCGTCCCCTTCTTCCTGAAAGCCGGCGAGCCCCAGGTCCGAGACTTTGGCGATGCCGCCGGGAGTGACCAGGATGTTGCCGGGCTTCACGTCGCGATGGATGAGCCCTCGCTTGTGGGCATAGTCGAGACCGCGGGCCGCCTGCAGGATGACGCTGGCGGCTTGCTGCTGCGTGAGCGGGCCTTGCGAGCGGACGACCTTTCGCAGGTCGGTCCCCGGGACGTACTCAACGACCAGATAGTGCGTGTTGCCGTCTTGGCCGGCGTCGTACGCGCGGACGAGGTTCGGATGGTCGAGCTGGGCGTGCGTTCGGACCTCGCGTTTGAAATTGTTGATCGCCTCGGGAGTCGTCCGGTGAATCGGCAAGACCTTGAGGGCGCACTCGCGCCCCATCACCTGGTGCACGCCCTTGTAAACGTGCCCCATCCCCCCCTGGCCGATCCAGTCGGTAATTGTGTACGGGCCCAGGTTGAACTTGCTCCGGCCGCTTTTCAGTTCGCGAGCCTGGTAGCTGGTGATGACGCCGAGCTCGACGAGCAGCGCGGCGAGCAGATTGTCGTCGACTTCGACCTGCGTCGCGGCTGTGCCGGCCTTCGCTCCCGCGGCCTGCGCTTGGCCCAGTTGCACCTGCGCGGCGGCAATCGCCTCGTCGATCTGCTCCTGGGTCGCCAGACCGCTGAGCAGCGCGAGGTTTCGAAACATCGAGCGGGGTGCAGGCACGAGGTAAATCCCGCGATGGTCGCCGAAGGGGAAACGGGAGTGTGGCTTGAGCAGCCGTCGAACGCAGAAGTCGGAAATCGGAAGCGGTAAACGAGCGCAGCCGAGCGGCAAAGTTCAAGTATGACATGCCGGGGGTAGTTTGCGATGGCTGTCCGGAATTTTTTCCTTGCGCGCGTGGGCTGCGTTAAACTCGGGCGCTTGTGGGGCTGACGTGAATGCAGCGAAGAGGTGACGGATGTCGCAGTTCGATCGAGAGAAGTGGAACGCCAAGTATCGCGACCCCGAGTTTGGTTCGCGGGAGCCGTCGGCCGTGCTGGTGGGACTGGCCGGGTATTTGCCGGCGCGTGGGCGGGCCCTCGATCTGGCCGGAGGGGCCGGGCGGCATGGCATTTGGCTCGCCGGCCGCGGGCTCGACGTGACGATTGCCGACATTTCGCCGGTGGGTTTGGCCCGAGCGCGGGAGCGAGCCGCCGAGCGGGGCGTGGCGATCGAGACGCTCGAGACCGATCTGGAGGACGGGCCCTTCCCGGCTGGGCCGTGGGATCTCGTTGTTAGCGTCTGCTTCCTCGGCACCAGGCAGCTGCCGGCGATCGCCGCGGCTCTCGCCCCGGGAGGCACGCTGATAGTGATCCAGCCCACGAAGACGAACCTCGAGCGACACGACAAGCCGCCAGAGGCGTTCCTCTTGAACGACGGCGAATTGCCGGGACTTGTGGAGGGGCTGTTATCGATCGTTCACTACGAAGAGGGGTGGCAGGCCGATGGTCGACATGATGCGGTGCTGGTGGCCCGGAAGGGCTGACGGCCGGCCGATTGTCCGGCGGGGCCATTTGCCGCAAGTGGTTCTCTTGCAGCAGTTTAGGGCAATACGTCAAAGTTCTTAGGCAATTTTCGCCCAAGTAAGGCAATAATTGGGTCCCCCGGCGCATCTGAATCGTTAGAGAAGCGTGCGGAGGTGTTGCTGTGCGCGCTGGCTCTGCGACCTAGGGTCGGCGGGTTGGGCGGGGTCGGAGAACCGCGCCCAGCATGAGCCCCACAACGGAAAGGCATCTTGTGAACATGTGTTATCAATCGCGGACTATTGGGTTGGTGAGTGATTTCGAATTGAGGTGAACGTTTCGTTTAATTGCCTCCTGCATCCGGGTGCGACTGAGCGCCGCAACGTGTTTCGGCAGCGATGCTTGCGGCGATTGGATTGTTTCGACGGAACGCTGCGAGCCCGGGGAGGCGTTCAGTTATTCAGTGCGTTTGGACAGCCGCGATGCACGAGCGATTGCAGCTCGGCGCGCTGCGAGATTCGCGACCCGACACTCGCTCGAAAGAGGTGCCGGCCATGGATCGAAAACACCCGCCCGATTCTGTTTGACTCGGGCCTCCGGCCAGGGTTAAACTCGCATCACCCGCCGCTGGTGCATCCGCCTCAAATGCCAGTCCCGTAAGGAACTTTCGACGTGCGACATTGCTCTCCTCTGCGAATCGTGATGCCCCAGTCGGCAGTCCTCGCTGCGGTTCACACTGTGGGCCTCGTTGCTCTCGCCGTCGCCACGCCAGCCGCTTGGGGCCAGGAGGCGGGAATCGATCCGAGCCGGCTGCCGGGGATTGTCGTCGACGATACCGGGGCGAAGGTCGAAGGAACTTGGACCAAATCGCGGCACACGCGGCCGTTCGTGGGCGATTCGTACATTTACGCCCAGGGGGGCGCTGGGCAACTGGTGAAGTTCCCCGTCGAGATCAATGAGGCGGGGACGTACCAGGTGCTCGTCTCGTACACGCCAGGAACCAACCGCACGACGAAGGCGGAGATCATCGTCCCCGCGGAGGATGGCGACCAAAAGCTCGCCGTCGACCAGCAGGCCCGGCCCGCCGGTCCGTATAGCTTTCAGCCGCTGGGGGAATTCGCCTTCGCCGCCGGACAGCATGAGATCGTGGTCTCGGCCGAGCACAACGAGAAGGGCGTCGTGATTGCCGACGCCGTACTGCTACTCACGCCGGAGGGATTTGCACAGTTCAAGGCCGACTTTGAAAAGAACACGCCGAAGCTCGCCGCGAACCTGAAGGTCGACCCGAACAAGCCGGCGACGCCTGCCGCGAAGCCCGCGGCCGAGAAGAAGCCCGCGCCGCCGCCGCAGGAGACGCCGCCTGCTTTCGTGCGCAAGGCGCCGACGAAAGCCGTCGCCAAGCTGACCACCGAGCAGCTCGACGCCCTGATGGAGCAGCACGTCGGTGGAGTGGCCGATGCGGAGCTGATCGCCGACG
>JALORD010000489.1 GCA_025459145.1 Pirellulaceae bacterium
GCCGAGATTGACTTTGGTAGCCAGGACCACCGCGGCCAACAGCCCAATTCCGCTCCACAGCCAGGTGTTATTCCACCGACCGTCGAGCCACGTCGAGGCGGCCAGCACTCCCAGCATGGCGAGCAGGCAAATCTCTTGCGGATGACCGGGCTCCATTGCCAGGCGTTCCAGATGCAAAAACGCAAGTACGCCCGCACACAATGCGCCCCATCGGGACTGCGAAAGGCGTCCCACAATCAGTGCGCTTAGCCCCGCTGCCGCTAGCCAGACGACGAGCGTCTTGAGCCGGGTGATGTCGTGTGAAATAGGCAGGTCAAAGAGCCAGTGCAGCCCGCCCACAATCGCGAATTGGGCGGGGCCATACTGCGTGTAGGTTTCGTCGTAGAGCGGCTTTCCCTCGAGGAACGACCGTACCGAAATCATTACGTACCCTTCGTCATCGTACCAAGCGAACGAGCTGAAGAGCCGGGCGGCACCCGCCATGACGGCGAGCCATGTGAGCGCAGTCGCCGCCAGCACGAAGCCGAGGGTGGCCGACTGCTGCCGCGATTCCGGAAGAAGGCAATTGCCGCGAGAGAACATCATCGGAAGGGGCTCGCATGTACGTTGAATGGCGAACCTGTGGACGCATCGACTTCGCCCGGCGAGGGCATGCCGTGCGAAGCCAACAGCGCCGAATCGGCTTGGTGCTGTAGTGAAAGAACGGCCTCAGCGATGGCCTCTTCAGGTTCGGCGAGTGGAGAACCCTGAAAAGATCCCTCGGAAGAACGCGGGCTGTTGACGTGCCGGGCGACCAGGAACGACGGCCGGCGGCGCACTTCGTCGTAGATCCGCACGACGTACTCCCCCAGGATGCCGATCGCCAGGGCGTTCAGCGCGCCAAAGAACGATGAAACGATGAGGAGCGAGGTCCAACCCGGTATCGCCAGCCCCGTGATGCACTTGTGGTAGAGCGTGTACGTCGTGAACGCGCCGCACACGGCCAGCGACAAGGCCGCGATGCCGTAAAACATGGCGAGCGGAGCCGACGAAAACGAAAACAGGGCGGTCTTGGCCAGCTTTACGAGTCCCCACAGCGATACCCGGGGCTGATCGTCGTACCGCGCTTGCCGCTCGACCGGCACGCCCGTTTGCCGGAAACCGACCCACTGACGCAGGCCGGGAAAGTAGCGATCGCGCTCAGGAAGGGCCAGCAGCGCATCGACGACGCACCGATCGATGAGACAGAAGTTGCCCGCATCGTTCGGCATCGGCGTGCTCGACACCGCATTAAGGAGCCGGTAGAAGCCGGCAAACAGGCCCCGCTTCCAGGCCGGCTCTTTGCGGGCATAGCGGACGGCGTAGACCACATCGTTGCCGGCCTGCCACGCGGCGAGGAAATCGACGAGCGCCGCCGGATCATCCTGCAGGTCGGAGTCCATCACGACGACGCAGTCGCCCCCGGCCAAGGTTACTCCCGCTTGCACGGCGGCTTGATGGCCGAAGTTGCGTGAGAGGTGGACGACCTGAACCCGCGCGTCGGATGCCGCCAATTGGTCGAGCGCCAGCGCGCTGCCATCCTGCGAACCATCGTTGACGAACACGATCTCGAATCGGCAGCTGATCTTTTCCAGAACGCGTCGCAGCGCTACATAGAGCTGCGGCAGGATCTGCGCTTCGTTGTAGACCGGGAGGACGACCGAGACGAGCGCGGCGGCCACGGGCGGACGCCGCGTCTCGCATGCTTGATTCACAGGCGAGCGTGTGCTCATTGAAAGACTCCCACGAGCGAGAGTCCGGCGGGGACGCCCGTCCGCCGCAGCCACCACCGTTCGGCGGTGGCGAGTCGTTGCAAGACGCGATTGGCCAGCGGCGAGACGCGCGGAAACTCGGCTTTCTGGCCCGCCGGAAAGATGCGTTCGTAGGTGCGCACGGCACAGGCTGCCGGAAGTGTGAAGCTGTTCCAGTGGGACAGAAACACCGGGCGAAAGCCCGCGGCCTGCGCATGTTCGCGGAGCAGACTGGCGGTATAGCGGCGGTAGTGACCTAGGAGCTTGTCCCAGTGGCTATAGAGCCAGGGATAAGCCGGCACGGTCACGAGGAGCGTTCCCCCGTCGGCCAGCGCCATCCGGGCATGGCGGAGCGTTGCCACCGGATCGGGCACGTGTTCGATCACGTCGAGCAGCACCACCGCGCGGGCGGACTTTTCGGTGATTGGCCAGGGCTCGGTCAGATCGTGCTCGTGAACGTTCGTCAGGCCCCGCTCGCGGGCATGGGCCACCGCTTCGGGCATTAGATCGAGCCCCGCGACCTCATAGCCGAGCGACTGAAATTCCAGCAGATTGCGGGCCGAGCCGATTCCTCCTTCGTCGACCAGCCCCGGCGGAGGAGCGTGCGTCGCGAGCAGATCGACGACCAGCCGCCGCTTAGCGCTGTGCCACCAGTAGCTGTCTTCGAGCTCGATCAGTTCGTCGAGATGTGTGGCGTCCATACACCTGGTGAAGTTTGCGTTCGGAATCTTGGCTCAGAACTCTGCCAAAAGCGCGCGATTTGCGCAGCCGGCCGTTGCCCAACCCTAGGTTCTGACGGCAGCCAGAAAGGGGAACTCGCCTGCAGGCGGGCTGTTGCGACCTTCGCCCCGGCGGCACCGTCGGCACAATCGCGCCAGGCAGAATCCCCTATGCTTCGACTGGCAGTTGCCGGCCGAAGTGGTTGGCCAAACGACTCACGCAGCGGGCGATTGCCGGCTCCCGCGCACCCGGCTCTAACCGCCCTGCGGCCACCAGCAATTCGGCCAGTTCGCCCAGGCGGCGGCGAGAAAGGTCCGGCGAGAAGTGCAGCATCAGCCGCCGCTCGACCAGATCGTCGAGTGTCGCGACCCACTCATGCTCGACGGCCCACCGAGCCGCTGACTCCCAGCAGCTGGGTTCGGCGACATGCATGTCGTCGACCGGCGTCCTGGGAATCGCTCGCTCGCGGCTCGTCACTGAAACCTCGCGGCCCAGTCGCGTTCCGATCGCCGCAGCCGCGTCTTCCGCCAGCGAGCGGCACGTTGTCAGCTTGCCGCCCACGAGAGACACTAGCGGCACGCTTGACGCGTCATTCCAGACCAGTTGGTGGCGGCGGGTGATGGCGGCCGGCGACTTGGCGTCAACAAAAGGCAGTGGTCGGACTCCGCAGCAGTGGAGCGCGATATCGTCGCGAGTCAGTTTCGCATCGGGCAAGACATCGTTGACCGCTGCCAGCAAGTAGTCGAGTTCCAGCTGGGTGGCGACGACCGTGGCCGGATTGCCCGTAAACGGGATGTCGGTCGTGCCTACCAGAGTCCCCTGCAAAAAGGGGAGCACAAACACGGGCCGCCCGTCGCTCGCTTCGGTGTAGATTCCTTGACCCGCCAGCAGTTCCGCCAGCCGCGGTGCGAACGTGAGAAAATGGCTCCCCTTGGTCCCTCCCATGAGTCGAGGTGAACGGACCGGCAGCCGAGCGAGCGTCTCGTCGACCCAGGCCCCCGTGGCGTTCACGACCGCTGCTGGCTGGCACGCGGCGATCGGCTCCGCAGCAGGCTCCGTTGAGGGGCGAATCTCGAGCGTCTTGCCAGCGAGGCTGGCCCGGCTGTACGTAAAGACGCGAAAGTCCACGCCCGTTTCGGTAGCCAGCCGCCGTGCATCGACCAGAAAGTCGATCACCATCCGCTCGGGATAGTTGATCTGGGCATCGGAGTAAGCCCACAGCCAGCGTGCCAGCTGTCGATTAACGCGGGGTACGCCCGGCGAGGTAGGTTGATGGAGCGAGCGCGGCGGCAGGTCGTCTTCCTTGGCGAAGCGGTCGTAGAGCCAGAGTCCTGCCTGAACGACGCGCATGCCTCGGGGGGCCGACTTGGGAGCCCGCAGCGGAACACCGAGAAACTTGCCTGCGGCGGCAGTGATGCCGCCCCAGCGATTCTGCACGGGAATGAACAGCCGTAGCGGCCGGACCAGATGCGGCGCGAGGCGCAGGAGCCGTCCCCGTTCGTGGAGCGATTCGCGGACCAGCGAGAACTCGCC
>JALORD010000490.1 GCA_025459145.1 Pirellulaceae bacterium
CGCTAGACTGTCCGTTACCGCCGTGCCAATTTGATCCTCGGACGGGGAAAGTGGTGCTTCAATAGCCTTGTCCGGCATCGGCTCGAATCCTCGGGTAGCGCCGAGATTTCGACAGGGAACTAGCCTGAGTTGATCGTCTGTGGCCTCCAGGCTCAGGCATTGTGCGTTACGCACGAATTCCTTCCATGTTTTCACACCCGCCAGAGAAAGCAGTGGAGCCAAGAGACCTTTCCACTGAGTGGGATGCGGGACCCGAGATTGAGAAGCACGTAGAGCATTCAATGCCGACTTCCCCACCTCGGACGGAGAAGCATTGACCTCCGTCGGAATGAACGGCGGCGTGGCAATCCATACGCCAGCCGTAGTTTTTGACGAGGCGCACATGTAAAGGTGATGGCCTCTCTTGTACACGGTAGCTGCTTTCATTCGCGGCCTTCAAAGGGGTCCGGACGATTCATCCCATGATTGGCTGGTGGCGGCAGGACGACCGTCAACCGCGCTGAAGTTCGGTGCTACGGTCCCCTGTCGCTCAAGTGATTGCGGTTGTTGCGGAGGACTGGCGGTGCCGGAGGCTGCCAGCCTCGCGGCGCATTTACGACCACGACGGGCCTGGCCGTGTTGTCGTGGATGCGGAGGTTGTCGGCAATGACGCCGCCGCTCGAGTGCCGCCAGCAGTGGATCGCCTGCCCGTCGCTCTTGATGACGTTCCCGATGACTTCATAGCCGCTCAAGTTGAAGTTGGGCTCGATCGCCGTCGTCGCTGTCTCCATGTAGTTGTGATTGCACCGGACGTTGCGAATGCGGCCGCGGAACGAAGGATGGCCGAAGAGATAGCCGCTCCCCCGCGGGTTGAGAGTCCGCGTGTACTGGACGGTGATATCCTCGGCATCAAATGAGTCTCCTGGGCCGACCTGCCCTCCCGGCAAAAAGTTGCCCGTGTGCTCGCCGTAGGCCATGACCGAACGCATCGTGTCCGTCATCGTAATTCCGTCGACGAGCACCTTGCGTACGCGTCCATGCACGAGTACGCAGGCGTTAATGTTTTTCACGAGGCCGCTGGGGAGGGCGTTGTGCGAGGCATTCAGATCGATCGTTCCGGGGCCGACGATCCGCACGTTTTCGATGTAGTCCTGCTGGCGGCCGTGCCCGATCCGAATGCCATAGGCCTCCGGGCCGTCGTAGGAGATGAACCACAAACTGCGCAGGCTGTGCCCGGTTTGGTGGCCAAACCGAATCTGCACTCCGTGACTGAGCGCCTGCCAATCGCCGGAAATGGGCACCTGCTTGTGCGGCGTCTCAAAGATCTTGCCATCGCCCCAGGCGAAAGTGTCCGGCTGGCCGTCCGTCCCGAGGCCGTCGATGACAATCGTATAGATGGTGTTTCCGTACGCCTCCGGGCCATCGACGGCGGGTCGCGACAAATCGAACTGACCGCCAATTGCCAGATCGTCGAGCTTTTTAGCGGCGTCCTGATCGGTCGTAATCTCGCCCTCGGCTTCCAGCTTGGCCACGTTCGGCGCCAGGCGCAGCGTCGCGCCAGCCCGCAACTCGATCTCGATCGATTTGTCGACATAGAGGATCGAGCGATGCTTCGATAGCCCATGCTCGTGCAGTCCTGGCAGGAAGACCAGCCGATCGCCCGGCGCGGCGCGGTCGAGGACCGCCTGCGGAGATTCGCCCGGCTCGATGAGGTGGTCCGCCGCCTCCAGCGAGGCAAACCCTACTGGCAGCAGAATGGCGACCGCGAAGAGACGCGAAAAAGCGGATAACGTCATGGCTGGAGTCGCCTGGCAAGTCTCCCCGGACCCTAAAAGCGGGAATCCGCCGGCGCGGCGAAGGGAAAGTTCGAGCCGAGTTATATTCGACCGGCATCAAGGAGCCGCGGCAAGCGGAATGCTGGGTGCGGCTGCCGTAGTATGTTTGAGCAGATGTCCCTCACCTCGGCACTCCCAACGCAAGTGGATGACTGATTGGCGCTCAGTATCGCCAACCGAGGCCCACATTGGAGAAGAAATTGGGCGCTTCGTGGTTCAGGCCCCAGCCGACGCGGATGCCGACTTCGAGGTCTTCGCTGATCAGATAGTGCACGCCCGGGCTGACGAAGTGCTGCACCGTTTCGTCCGCGCGCTGGCTCGTAAAGATGCCAAAGTACTCAACGTGGGCTTTCCAGCGTTCGCCCAGCGGAACCTTCAGCACCGTGGACGGGGCCCAGACGTCGAAGCTGTCTTCTTCCAAGCTGGCCGTGCTGTAGCGAAGAGCCGAGTCCCAGACCCAGCGATGGGGCAAGGTCCAGCCGAAGACGTACGTGGCGCTCGCTTCGGTATCCGTTTCCTCGCCGCTGGTCGGTGTGAACCCCTGCAGGATCACCGCGCTTGCGGGCCGCCAGGCGTCCTGCTCGCTCATCCAGGCCTTGAAGCCGTAGAGCAGCCGGTGGCCATGCTCCAGGGCGTCTTCCTCGCCAAAATCGCTGGGCACGTTGCCCGACACGGGACTTCCCGCCCCGCCGACTTCGTAGTTCGAACCGATGCGCAGTTCGAGCCAGTCGCTGGCGCCATACCGGACGAGCAATTCGGGATAGCTATGCGTCTCGGGGACGGCGCGGTTATCGATGAACGAATGGGCGGCTTCGACGATCACGCGTCCGCAAGCCGTGGTGGTGGTCGCGGGGGTGAACGAATCGCGGTCGGTTTCAATTTCGTCGGGCTCCAGCTGCTCGCCGAACCCTTCGCCCCCTGCCAGCGGCTCCGAATAGGGAAAGTCCTGCGCCACCGCGCTACTAATCAAGCCGGCCACGAGCCACGAGGCAGCGAGTCTCGCCAGGATGGTTCGCATGGCCATCTTCCTCGCGGCCCCGTAGCTCAAAAATCGACTCGCCCACGCAGCCCGGCGATGAGCGCCGTGTCGACGTTCTCCCGGGCCGAATCGAGCACCTGCAGGTCGGTCGTCAGGTGAAACCAGGGGGTTACCTGGTAGTTGTAGAACAGTTCGACCCCTTGTCCGTCGCCGATGGGGCCGAGGACCGTCGCCACGATCGGGCCGATCTCGTCGCTCGTTCCGGCATAGTAGTAGCCCACGCCCAAGCGGTCCGCCTCGCGCCCGTAGATCGGGCTGTTGCCGCCGATCCCCGCGCTCAGAAAGTACGCCAGCGGATTGGCCTGATCGTCGGCAATCCCCGCCCGGCCGAAATAGCCCCAGCCGGCCGTCGGCACATCGGAGTAGAGCGACAGGTACTGATCGCAATTCCAGAATAGCGACCACGAGCCGTCCTGTCGGTCGATCGGCACATCCGGCAGGATGATCCGCGGGTCCTGGCCGAGCGAGACATAGTTTCGACTGCTCCAGGTTCCCGCAAACAGTTGATGGCCGGGCAGATCCCAGAAATTGGTCGGCAGCCGCAACTGGGCCGACAGCGTGACGCCCTCGTCGAACAATTCTTCAAAACCGCTGGTCCCGGTCGATTCGACCGCATTGAGCACGGTGAACTGAAACAGCGGCTCGGCGCCGTCGAGAATTACGAACCCCGCGCCGAGCGTCGAGTAGGGGACCGTACGAAAGGCGAGCGGGTTGACGACGAACGCCACGTTGCTGAACTGGTCCTTGCCGCGGGCGTGGGCAAAGGCGTTGAGATCGCCGTCGAGCGTGTCGAGCTTGCCCGCAAAGACGGCGAACTGCTCGGAAAGGAACTGCGTGAACAGGACGTTTGTAAGATAAACGTCTTCCTGAAGGGGATTGGGGAGTGAGGTGAGAATTGTGGCGGGAAGTAGAACGCCGTCCACATCGTTCACATCGTTGCCAAATCGATGCTCGGCCCGCAGCTTGAGAAAGAGTCCCTGCCGCCCGGCGAGCTTTCCCAGGTCGAAGTTGAACACATAGTCGCCATGGCCGGCAAAGTCGAATTCCTGATCGAGCCCGCCGCTGGCCACGCCGTAGTAGAAATACGTGTGGTCGAGATCGAACGTGATCCCCCGCTGCTCGTCATAGTGAAGCACCATGATCTCGCGGATCGCCGCGTCGAGATGCC
>JALORD010000491.1 GCA_025459145.1 Pirellulaceae bacterium
ATGAATAACTGCATTTCACATTTTCAGCTTCGTCTCGCGCGCCCGGCGAACCTACTTCGCCCGGGCGGTCCACAAATTGCCGAACGAGTCGCCGAGATAGATCTCGCCCCGCTCGTCGCTGCCGATCGCCATGATCGGCGGATTCGGAAACGCCGTCGGCCCGGCAATCGGCCGATTGGCGACGACCTGCTTTGCTTCGGCGTCGTACTTGAGGCCCCAAATCTTGCCGGTCACGTAGTCGGCATAGACGTAGTGCCCCTCGAGCGCCGGTACCCCCTTGCCGCGATACACATCGCCGCCGGTGATCGACTTGCCGTCGGTATCGTGGTGATATTCCCAGATCGGATCGATCAGGTCTTCCTGGCCATCCTTCGGATCGAGCTTGTTCTGCTCGGCCGGCGTACGACCGGGGCCCGGCTTGGCGTTGGCCACGCTGAATGTGTGAAACCCTTCGCGCGTGTTCCAGCCGTAGTTGCCCCCCTTGGTCACGATGTCGATCTCTTCCCAGATATTCTGGCCGACATCGGCCACCCACAGCGCGCCGGTCTTCCGGTCGAACGACATGCCCCACGGGTTGCGAAACCCATAGGCAAAGATCTCTGGCGCTCCGCCCCCCTTGGCGAACGGGTTGTCGGCGGGAATCGCATACGGTTTGCCGTCCCCCTTTTTGTCGACATCGATACGCAGGATCGAGCCCAGCAGCGTCTTGGGATTCTGGCCGTTCCCCTGGGGGTCATTGGCTGAGCCGCCGTCTCCCAGGCCGATGTACAGATATCCGTCCGGACCAAACGCCAGATTCCCGCCGTTATGATTCCAGAACGGCTGTTTCAGTTTGAACAGCACCTCTTCGCTTTTCGGATCCGCCTTGTTCGGGTCGTCCTTCGAAACGGTGAACCGCGAAACTACCGAGGTGTGCGGCGGCTCCTTCGCCGTGTAGTACACAAAGAACTGGCCGTTCTCCTTGTACTTCGGATGAAACGCGAGGCCGAGCAGCCCTTCTTCGTTCTCCTTGTCCTCGTAATCGACCTGCGGCTCGATATCGAGGAACGTGACCAGCTCCGTCGCGTCCGGCCCGGCCAGGAATTGCACCTGGCCATATTCGGAAACGATGAACAGCCGGCCCGAGCCATCGCCGGCATGGGCGAATGCCACGGGCCGCCGCGGCTTTACCTTCGGAAAGGCCCGCACCAGTTCCACTTCGCCCAGCGGCGTTTGGTTCACTTCCTGCGCCCCAACGGGAAGTGCCACGAGGCCCAGGCCCAGCATGAGTCCCCAGGCCACGACATCACGAACAACTCGACAACTCATAAGCGGCAGTTCCCTGCAAGGTTGTAAAATGGACTTCTATTCGGCCTTCTGGCCAATCGTGATCGTAATCTTTCGGCAGCCCACCGTCTTGCCGTCGGACGCCACTTGCCCATCAAAATGGACCGCCTCGCCCCCCTTGAGGACGCTGTAGTCCTTCGTGTCGACGAGAATCTTGGCGTCGTCGGCCAGGCGTGCCGAGATCGTCTTCCGCCCGGCGGCGATTACCAGCGACTTGTCCTTCACGCGCGTCAGCCGGCCGATAATCGTCGCCGGCTCGTTGGGTCCATCCTGCAAAACGTTCGCCTGATATCCGTCTGCCGCCGTATGCACTGTTAGCTCGGTTAGCTCCTCGGCGAGGGCATTCCCCTTCAGCATCCCGGTGCAGCGCACTATGAGGCCTGCCTTGAGCTGGTCGCTCGGAATCGTGCCGGTGATCGTGAGCGTGTTCCGATCCTCGTTCACCTTCAGGAGGTACGGCTTTCCCTCGGCCTTGGCGCGGATGATCCCGGGCGAGACGCCGAGCACTTCGCCTTTCAGGCTGACGCGTACCGACTTTTTCTTCGCCTGCGCCGCGGCGGGGCTTGCCGCACCGAGCAATAGTCCCAAGATCGCCAGCGTCGCAACCAAAATCGCCAGCCAGCTAGTGGGCTTTGATTGTCGCGTCGCTCGTTGTTGGAGCATATTCGCCCTCCCTTATGGGTCTTTTGCGGTCAATCGTAATCGCTGGCCGAGCCGCCTGCCATCATGTCCCGGTGGGGCCGATCGAGGGGGCAGTATCCTTGGCACCGGCAAAAGGCTTGGCGAGGCTCACCTATCAATCATAAATGCCACCCGAAGGAGCGGTTGCCGTGTTGCATGTTGCACGACTCGCCGATCGCCCCAAACACTGAATACCTGAACGCTTACGGCAGCTTCGCGACGCGCGACGGGAATCAAGCGTCTCCGTAAACCTCTGCAAATAAAAAACTTGCGAATTGCACACGCGCTCAGCCCAGATCGGCGATTAAACAAAACGTTCACCTCACGGCGATCGAACCCCACACCCACCACGCGGGTGTCTAGTTGCCGCTGTGCCCGCCTATTCGCTTCAAATCGCCAAGAGGCAGTGCACACAAAATCACCGTGCATCCTCATCGTCCGCTCTGCGTCTCCCCGCCACTCCGCGGCTTTACGTTCACTGCACCGACGCAGTCCCCTATCGCAGGCCCGGATGCCTCCACCAACCTTCCTCCGCGCGGGGTCCGATTATACCACATGTCCGGCAGTCAGAAGTCGGCCATTTCGCACTAACGCATTGCGAGCCAAGGGCTTGCGCAAAATTGTAAAATCCCAAACAATTTTCACGCCGCCAGCTCACGCCGGATTCGCAAGCCCACCTCAGGATCGACCATGATTGCACTCGCCAGATGGACCGATTCGGCCCCGGCGGCGAGGTATTCCCGCACGTGCTGGGCCAGCGAAATGCCGCCGACGCCGACCAGCCGAAGGTTCAGCGCCCGCTCGCGAATCAGGTCTGCGAACAGGGCAACTTGAGCCACGGAAGCCGACCGGATCGCGTCGCCGCCGATCCCCCGCGGTTCGCCGCCAAACAGCGGCTGGCCCGCGGCGCCAACGACCGTGGCCGAAATGCAGTTGGTCATCGACAGCCCATCGGCAAACGGCCCGAGCGTGTCGATGATCTGCCCCGCCAATGCCGCGTCACGGACAAAGCCGATTTTGATAAGGTAAGGTGCGGTGCCAATTGCCTCGCGGACCCGCTGGGCCACCACTCCCGCGGCCCGCGGCTGTTGATAAAGCTGTCCGTCGCGGCTCGACACATTGGGGCAGGAAAAGTTCGTCTCGACGGCATCTGCCCCGCTCTCAATCGCCCACCGGGCGCACCGCGCGAAGTCGTCGGCCAATTCGTCGAGCGACCACTCCGGCTGCGGCGTGGCGACCACGGAGACCGACAGCAACTTCTCAGGCGGCAGCCGCGACCGCGTCCAGGCCACATCGGCTCGCCAGTCCTCGGGAGCCTTCGAAGGCATCCCGAACGACACGGCCCAGCTCCCGAGCATCTCGTCCGCAGCCGGCATCCCGCGGGCCGGCCCCGTCATCGGCTCGCTCGCCACCGGTTGCAAGTTCGGCAGCGGATAGCAGTCTCGCGCCTGGCTCCGCGTCGTTTTGTACGTCAGCACATCGAAGCCGAGCGCCGCGTAGTAGAGGAGCCAACGGCCGTTCAGCAGCGGCCCGGCGGCAATTCCCAGCGGCGAACGCACCGGCCGCCCGCAAAATGTCCACTCCCCCGCCACCGGCGGCACGTCCACCACCGGCAAGTCCGCCGGCGCATGGTCGTAATTCCACCGGTAAGTTTGCGACCGATCGTACCGCGGCAACTGCACGTGGGGCCTCATATTGGGCGATGAGGAAAGGTCCAAGTGTCCCCCGCCGCGGCGCGAGCGTCAATTGTTGGCAACCTCGCGCAGCGACGTAGCGAAAGTAGGCCACTGACGCCGTCAGGGCCCGGGCAGCAATCGCGGCCCGCATTGCAAGGAGTGCGCTGGAGCGGAGACGACGCCATCGCGCAATGCCGACACAGGACGCAGCTCCGTTGCTCAAAATCGCCTGAAAACGGAACGTCCTCGCGCCGCCCTGGCCCTCAGAAGGCTGAGGGGCCTACTTTGGAGACCTCGTCCCCCAACTCCCCCGCTGTAGCAAATCGCTCACTTGGCG
>JALORD010000492.1 GCA_025459145.1 Pirellulaceae bacterium
CTTTTGCCGATGATGCCGAGCAGAATCTTGATGAATGTCGTCTTGCCGGCTCCATTTCCCCCCAGGAGGCCAACAATCTCGCCCCGCTCGACGCGCAGCGAGACCCCCTGCAGGGCTTGCTGCCGTTTGCGGCGGAACATCCCTTCGACGTAGGTTTTGCGCAGCTCGCGAGTTTCGATCGCCGGCGTCGACATTCGGAGAGGAAACCTCGCAAAAACCTCGAGCCGCGGTGCCCAGCCGCTGGACAACACGATGCAATAGGACTGTTACCTGCGGCCTGATTCTAGCCGAAACCGAAGGGGGGCGACGCGCAGTTCGACAGCCGCCCCTTTAACACTACTTCGCGGGGAGGAGTTCGGTTTCGACTGCCGCGACAATCTCGCGATCCAGGCGAGTCGGCACCAGCCCGCTGGGGGCCTGACTGGCAAGGTACGGATTAAGCGCTGGATCGTTGTACATTTTGAGCTGGCGGTACGTGTGATGCCGTTTCCGCCCTGCGGCCAGGTCGCCCGCCAGTTCCTGGGCCGAGCGGGAGAGCTCGTCGTGCTGGAGCGTCGCTACGTACAGTTTTTGCCCGACCCGCTCGCGGTGCGCCGGCGTGGCATCCGGTCGCTCGAGCTGTTCTCGCAGGTGGTAGATCCGCAGGGCGAGGATTCCCAAGCGGTCGATCGTGCTGCCGAGTGTTTCGGTGTTCTGGAGCGCTCCGTCGGGCGGTGCGATGCCGCGGTGGGCAAGTTCCGCTCCCAGCCAGTCGTCGAGCTGTTCGATGGCGTCGTTCCGCTGCTGGTTCAGCTTGTCGATCGAACGCTTGACGGCAGCAATCGTCGCATCGGAAGCTTGCGGGCAACGGGCCCGGTCCTCCTCGTGCCAGAGGAGAAAGTTAAACCGGAACTGGTCGCAAACCAGGGCCAGCACTCCCGCGTACGGATTGTCGATTGGTTCGCGGTGCCAGAGTTTCGTACAGCGGGCGTGCAGGGCGGTGATTTGATTCAAATCGAGCATGGCTTCCTTGCCGGCTGAAGAGGTTTACAGAACTGCCCAAATTCTAGCCCAGCGAGGGAATCTGGCAGAACGCCAATCTGCACGTTCGCATGGGAGAATTGGGCAAAAAAGGCTATGCTGGCGGCATGACGCTCACCCTTTCATCCGACAAACGGCCCGACCTCCGCGGTTCGGGGGCTCAGGCACCCGAAACCACGCCGCGGTCCTCCATTGCAGGAGCGCGTGAGGCGCGAACGCGTGGTCCAAACTGGTTCTGGGGATTGTTGCTTGTCGGCATTGGTCTGGCCGTGCTGCTGCTGGGGCTATGGAACAGCGGCCAGCTTGCGATTCCCCGCAATTCGCGGTCGAACCTGACGCTCGAGCGAATTCCGTTCGACGGCCAGCGGGCCTACGAACACCTGCAGGCGATCTGCGCGATCGGGCCCCGCGTCTCAGGGACACCCGGTATGCAGAAGCAGCAAGATCTGCTCATCGCGCATTTTGAGAAGTTGGGGGGCAAGGTCTCGCGGCAGGAGTTCGCCGTTCGCCATCCGCTCGATGGTTCCCGGGTGCCGATGGCCAACCTGATCGTCGAGTGGCATCCCGAGCGCAAGAATCGCATTCTGCTTTGTTGTCACTACGACACGCGGCCGTTTCCCGACGAAGATCCGGTCAACCCCAAGGGGGTCTTCGTCGGCGCGAACGACGGGGCGAGCGGCCCGGCGCTAATGATGGTCTTGGGCGAGAAGATGGCAGCGCTCGAGGGACCGTACGGTGTCGACTTTGTCCTGTTCGACGGCGAAGAGCTGGTCTACGACAAGCAGCGCGATCCCTATTTCCTGGGAAGTGAACACTTTGCCCGCGAGTACGTCGCCAATCCGCCGCCGCATAAATACAAGTCCGGCGTGCTCGTCGATATGATCGCCGACGCGCAACTGCAGATCTTCCGTGAAGTGAACAGCATGCGGACGCTCCCCACGCGGCAGCTGGTCAGCGACATCTGGAAAGTGGCCGGCGATCTGGGAGTCAAAGAGTTCATCGCGCAGACGCGGTACGAGGTGCGCGACGATCACATCCCATTGAACGAGATCGCCAAAATACCGACGATCGACATCATCGACTTTTCGTATCCGCACCCTCGCGCTCCCAACTACTGGCACACGACGCAGGACGTCCCGGCGAATTGCTCGGCCTTGTCGCTGGCCAAGGTGGGCTGGGTTCTCGAGACGTGGCTCTCGCGGCTGAAATAAAGGCGAACAGCCATGACAAAGACCCTGGCGATCGCAGTCTACCCAGGCGACGGCATTGGACCGGAAGTCATTGCCGAGGCGCTCAAGGTGCTCGATCGAGTGCAAGCGCTCGAGGGGAGCTTCCAGCTAGCACTGACGATGCTCCCCTGGGGCGTCGACTACTGGAAGCAGCACGGCCGCGTCGTCCCTGATAACTTTCTCGACGTGCTTCGTCCTTGCGACGCGATTCTGCTCGGCGCTGTCGGCTGGCCGGCGCTGATTCCTGATAGTGAGACGCTCGCGCCGCTGGTCACGATTCGCCAGTCGTTCGACCAGTACGCCTGCGTCCGGCCCGCCCGGCTCTTGCCGGGCCTGGCTAGCGTTTTGGCGGGCAAACAGCCAGGCGATATCGACTTTGTCGTGATTCGTGAGAACAGCGAAGGGGAGTATGTCGACAACGGCGGCCGCCTGCGGCGGGGCACGCCCGACGAAGTCGCCGTGCAAACGGCCCTACACACCCGGCGGGGCATCGAGCGAATTCTCCGCTACGGGTTCGACTTGGCCCGCCGCCGCCGACACACGCTCACGATGGCGACCAAGAGCAACGCCCAGCGGCACGCTTATGGCCTGTGGGACGAAGTGCTCGAGCAGCTTGCGCCCGAGTATCCCGATGTGGCCAGCGACCGGCAGCACTGCGACGCGCTCCTCATGAACCTCGTCCGCTGGCCCGAGCGGTTCGATGTGATCGTGGCGTCGAATCTGTTTGGCGACCTGCTGACCGACCTTGGCGGCGTGCTTTCCGGCGGCTTGGGCCTCGCGCCGAGCACGAATACGAATCCCGAGCTGCGGTTCCCGTCGATGTTCGAACCGGTCCACGGCTCGGCACCGGACATCGCAGGCCAGGGAATCGCTAACCCCATCGCCGCGATTCTCAGTGCGTCGATGATGCTCGATCACTTGAACCTGCCGAGCGCCGCCGAGCGAATCCGCACAGCCGTCGAAACGGCGCTGGCGGAAGGCGCTCGAACGCGCGACCTAGGCGGCACGCTCCGCACGAGCGAAATGGGGGACGCGATCGTGCGGTGTTTAGATTCAGCGGGCAAATAGGGCAGCGCGACGAGCTGGATTCGGGGTCCTCGCCTTGCTCGTACTCCACCTCGGATCTCTAACCTCCGTCCTCCGCCCCCTTGCCATTACGCATTACGCACGTCGCGCCGCTTCTGCACGCGGCGGCCGCGGGCCGAGACGTGTCCTCGCATCCGCGTTGTCAGTCCGCTCTTGGCGATCCGCGCCTGCTTGGATGCGGTAACGGCCGCACGTTGCTTCGCGGGACTGGTGCTGACGACGCCCCGCGGGCTGAGCTGCTGCGATTGCTTCGAGACGAGCGACGGGACGAGCGCCGCCGGTGCGGTGGCATGCTTGCGGCCTACTTTCCGCTTGGGAGCGGCCGAACGCTTGGCCGCAGCCGGACCTGCTGGCGGCTTGGCGGCCGCAGCCAATTTCTTGGCGCTACTCGCCGTTGCTGATGCCGCGGGTGCGACCTTCGCGGCTTTTGCACCGCTGGCGGCAGCGGGAGCCGCGCCCTGGCGGTTCTGGGCGATTTTTTCCTTGCGGAGCAGCTTCCGCGTCTCGGCCCGGCTCGCCCGATGGCCTTGAGCGCGAACCTGTTTCGGCTTGCCGGGCGTGGTCTTGGCGGCCCCCTCGGGGGCGACCTTGGCCAGCCGGGCCTCGAAGCTCGCGAGAGCTTCGGTGAAGATTTCTTCCTTGCGCGTCGAACGGCTCTCCTCTTTGGACACGCCGACTTGCCGGC
>JALORD010000493.1 GCA_025459145.1 Pirellulaceae bacterium
TGCCGATGCCCGAGGGACCGACAAACAGCAGCGATCCCCCCAGCCGATCCCGCGCGAGGAGGCGGCGAAACTGCTCGCGAATCGTCTCATGTCCTCGCAGCATGGCGGGATTCCGAAGGAGGTTCAGCAACGGCCCGAAAAAGATTCGCTCACTGAATCGCGGGGAGGCACTTCTCGGCAGCTGCGATGATCTCGGCATGCACCACGTCAACCGCGCGGTCGGCGTCGATGACGACAACTTCGTGGGGAAAACGGGCAGCCTCGGTCAGGAATCCCTGTCGCACGCGCTCGAGGTACGCCAGCCCTCGCGACTCCATCCGATCCTTCGGCCGGCATGTCGAGCAGAAACACGAGTCGCGGCATGAGTCCGCTCACCGTGACCGCTCCCACGCGCCAGACGTCATCCGGATCGAGTCCCGCCCCATGAGCCTGATAAACGACGTTGGCCAGGAGGAACCGATCGCTCACGACGACCTGCCCACTGGCGATCGCGGGTCGGATCAACTCCTCGACAAGCTGGGCCCGCGACGCCATGTAGAGCAACATCTCGGCCCGCGGGTGAATCGGCGTGTCGTGATGCCCGAGCAGGATTTCACGCAGCCTTTCGCCCAGCTGGGTCCCCCCCGGATCGCGGCAATTTACGACCGCGTGTCCTCTTTCGCGCAGCCACTCGCAAAGCAGCTTGATCTGCGTGGACTTGCCTGCCCCATCGACGCCGTCGAACGAAAAGAACATACCGCCGATTGTAGGCCAGAGGGGGCCGACCGAACTAGCGGCGGACGGCGCCCCGCAGCGGATTGCCCGCCGACGATTCAATCACCCGGCTGACCGGCGGATCGGCCGGCTTTGCGAGCGGAGCAGTTGCTTCCTGCGCTGCGGGCACTCGCACCTCCGATGGCTTCGAAGCTGGCGGAGCCGGTTCGATCTCGGCAATCGCCGCCGCTTGCACGACTCCCGTCCCCACGGCCGGCGACTGGCCGATCACCGGTTGCCGGGGCATCGCCCGCGTTTCGATCGGCTGCGGAGCGGGCATCGGCAATTCGTCCTCGCTTCCCATCGGCGGGCGAGCGGCCGGCGTCGGTTCTGGCGACTCAATCACTTCGCCTGGCATCGCTTCGATCTGGATTCCCTCGGTCACGCCGCCGCTGGGCGCCGCGCCCCGGCTGATGACCTTCGGCCGCGTCCAGCCGTAGTCGATGTAAGTGCCGGCGTCACGCTCGCGAGCGCGTGCCAGGGCGTCCCAGTAGGCTTTCTGCGGCCAGGGGCCTTCTTCGAAGCCGATGTGGTTGTAGTCGAGAATCGAGCCTTTGCGGGTGTGCAGATCGGAGATTGACTTGTTGTATTCAGTAACAGCCGACCAGAACGCAGCTTGCCCCTGGGCCCGCCGCCGCTGAGCTTCCAGCACGTCGTTCAGCGCCACGCGTCCGCCGCGGTACAGGGCTTCCATCGCCTCGACTTCCCGCTGCGAAGCGGCCCAGCGATTAGCGTTCGTCTGGGCCAGCTGGAAGTTGGCGTCCAGGTTGCGAACTGCCTTCGTCAGGCCGTGGGAAATGTCGAGTTCCATTTCCTCGAGCAAGGCCTTGTCACGAGCGATCAAAAGTTGAGCGTGCCGCACGCCCGCCAGTTCCCGGCGGAAGCCGATGGGCATCTGGTAGGAGAACAGAAGCCCGGCTTCTTGATACTTGCCGCCGGTCAGTTCTTCCCAGGCGGTCGAACCGGCTGCGGGGAAGTCGAGGCCGTTGCGGTCAGCATTGATCAAGTCGTCGCCAATGCCTAGCCAGCGATAGAACGCACCTACGTCGAGCTGCGGTAGCAAGCGGTTGCGGGCCAGGATCAGTTCCATTTCCCGCTGCTTGAGCCGCCACCGCTGCTGGTTGAGTTCCGGCCGGCGAGCAATCGCCTCGGCCAGAATCTCGTACCAGTCGTACTGAACGAGGGCGAGCGTTGGATCGTCCTTGGGCCGCATCAGGCGGCCGTCGGTGGCCGACAGCCCCATGATCAGACGCAGTTCATTCTCGGCGTTGTACAGTTCACGCAGGGCCGTTTCGACCTGAGCACGGAACGCGAAGTACTGTTCGCGAGCCTGGGCTTCGGCCTGAATCGGCTCCACCTCGTTTTGCCACTTGTCGTAGACGATCCGCCAGGTGACCAAGGCGCTGTCGCGGCCGACCTTGGCAGTCTCGAGGTTCCGGTAAGCGAGATACAGATCCCAGTAGCGAATTTCCAGGTTGTTCAAGGTGTCCTGAAGCTGAGCCTGCATGCTCATGAGCTCGATGTCGGTCCCGATCCGCGCCAGGACGATCGGCATCCGGTTGATCTGCACTCCGCCGCCACGAAGCAGCGGATGGCGAACTTCGACCTCGACCCCCTGGGTCCAGGTGCTGTTGAGGGCCTGGACCTGGCCGCGCTGATTACCCCGATCGTACTCGGTCGTGCTCCGCAGGAAGTACTGCGTGCCGGTGGCGGCCCGCTTTGACAGTTGCACTTGTCCGCCGCCTGTCCGCAGGTCTGTCACCGTTGGAAAGCCGAAAATGTTCGGCACGACGTTCTGCGGCCGGTCCGTGCTGCTGAAGATTTGCGATCCTGGTGTCCCCGAGATGCTGAGCTGTGCATCGAAATCGGCCAGTGCCGCTTCAACACCTTGCCGGACGCCCCCCGAGCCGCCGTCGACGCTTGGGCCGTCAGTTGTCGGCTGGCCGAACAGGTTGAATTGTTGAATGCCAGGATTGCTCTCGACGATCGCTGCATCGTAGGACGTCGCAAAAATTCGTCCGAGAGAGTTTGTGACGAGCGAGCCTTCCTGCGTTCCAGCAACCAACTGGCCGTTTTGGAGTCGGGCCGAGGTTCCGCCACGCAACACTTTGCTGTTGTTGAGGCAGATGGAAACGCACTCTTCAAGCGTCAGGTCCCAGAATTCCTTGAACTCGGGGTTGCTGAGCGTCAGTGGTTTCTCGGCGTATTCGACCTCGGCGAGCGGATGCGCATCGAGATCGGGCGTTTCGGTCTGGACCGCCTTGTCCAGATAGTGCGATAGGTCGCCATCTTCGTGCAGATAGAAGGGCTGTGTCGGATGGCAGCCGGTGGCGGCCATCAGGGCACAGACGATCAGAATTCGCCAGGAGGAGGCTGGGCGGCTCATCGATTTCCCGTCCTTGGGGTGTAGCGGCCCGGCGGGTTAGGCCAAGGGCAGCCGGCGATCAGGGCTTGGGCTCGCGGCCACCTGCGGGCAATCCAGTGCCAGCAGAAAAACGCGAGCAGTTCGAGCTTGGATCAGGCCCCCCTGACCAACTTTCGAACCAGGATGCGCGGGAGCGCAATCCAAGGCGCGGCAATCGGTAGCCCAGTTATCGTCTGCCTAACCGGCAAACTTTGAGGAATGATTCAGTCTCGAAAGAATTCTGCCCGCGCGGCAACTGCCTGCCCTGTGCAGGCTCCGCAAATTGACAAAACGAGACTGTCACTTACCACGGCAAGCATGTGGACCGCTAGCGAGTCGTTGACTCGCTAGCGGGTGCGCCGGGAATCGAGCCGGAGTTTCGACTATCCCTTGATTTTCTGAATCGCGGCGGCGGCGGCGCCGCGAACAGCTGGGCTGGGATCTGCGAGAGCGGCTTCCAGCGCCGGTAATGCACTGGCAGCGGCTGCACCGAGATCGCCCAGGGTCATCGCTGCTTCCACCCGAATGTAAACCTTGTCGTTCTTGAGAGCCGCCGACATGGCTGGGACCGCGTACTTCACATACTCTTCGTCCCGCATGTCCATGCGGAGTAGGGCCCAGACGCCCGTCAGCTTCACGAGTTCGTCGTCGGACTGAATCAGCTTCTTGAGTTCGGGAGTAGCGGCTTTCGCTTCAGGGCCGATCTTGCCAAGGGCGTAGGCCGCGGTCAGCATCACGTCTCGGTCTTTGTCGGCCAAGAGTTTGGTCACCGGTTCCACGGCTTCGACGGCCTTGGGGCCAATCGCACCCAGCACAAAGAGAACCTCGGTCTTGACCTTGGGTGATTCATCCGCGAGCAGTGACACGAGCGCAGGAACTGCCGCTTCGGCCTGCGGTCCCAGTTTGGCCAGGACGCGAAGGGCCCGCTCGCGACGGGCCGGATCGGGGAGCAACTCGACGCACCGTGGCACGATCTTGATCCCCAGCGCGGCAAATGCGCTGGCGAACTGATCCATCTGGTCAGCGGTCAACTTGGGGA
>JALORD010000494.1 GCA_025459145.1 Pirellulaceae bacterium
AAGGTCGCCTCGACATACTTGGCCACATCGCTCCGCAGGCCGGCAAAGGCATCCTTCAACTCGAGCGGACCGCCGTTGGACTGGAGCTGTCCGAGCAGGAAGTAGGTCATCGTGCTGAGGTCCCCCTCGCGTCGCTCGAACGAGACCTGGCTGGCCGCGGACGACGCTAGCAAGGCCGTTTCGCGCTGGCCGATGTCCTTCATCCGCGACAGCTCGCCATCGAGGAAGTCGAATGCGACGGGACTGGCGGTTGCCGACAGCGATTTCTCCTGTCCCTGGCCACCGCTGTGGCAGGTGTCGAGGACGACCAGCACCCGCCGCCCGTCCAGTTCCTGCATCCAGCGCCCGAAGGTGTCGTCGAGAACCATCGATCCACGGATCGTCTCCACGTCGGTCAGCCGGCCGTCGTGCGGCACCAGGTATTCGTCGAAGCCGTCTTTTTCGTCCCCCTCGGCATCGGCACATCTACCGCCATGCCCGGACCAATAAATCAACACGGTGTCGCCCGGGCGCGTCGCGGCCGGCAACCGCCGACGGATCGCGTTTTCGATGTTCTTGCGGGTGGCCTGCTCGTTGGTAAGCACCAAGCATTGATCGAAGCCACATTGCTTCGCCAGCACGTCGGCGCAGGCCTCGGCGTCCGTGTGTCCGACGGTCAAATCGCGAATCTCCGGATCCGCGAAATCGCTGATTCCGATGCAGAGAGCAATCCGCCGCGCTGCCGGGCGCTCGGCGGCTTGCGGGGTGGCAGCTTTGGTGACAATCGCGACGTGGTGCTCGGCCCAGTTCATGCTCTTGACCTGCTCCAGCTGTGCGCCGCGGGCCCCCTCGCGGGTGGCGGCGGCCTGGGCAGATTTCATCAGCCGCGCAAGCGATTCTGGCTGCAGCGGTTCGGTACAGACGATCGCCTTGAGCAGCTCCTCGCCGTAGGGCGCGCCGATGCTGATACGGAAGCCCTCTTCGCCTGGACGAAACGGCCGTGGGACGATGACGTCGCGGCCGGCGGGCAGCCGGTTGTCGGTTTGGAACGCATTGGGGAATAAACAGCTCACCTGGTTGGCAGCGTCGCAATAGAGCAGGTACAGATAGCCGTCGCGATCCGACCTGACCCGCACGAGCAGCTCGTCTCCCGTCTGATACACGCGGTCGGGGTGATCGACATCGACGCGGACCATAAAAGCGGGCTGGTCATTGCGAACCCCTTCGACCAGCGCGCCGCGGGCGTTGCGATTCGGCTCCGCGGCTGCGCCGGGAAGTGCCAGGGCGGCGACGATTAGTGCGGTGATCGGAGGCGTGAGTCGCGACTTCATGGCTGCACCCTTTCTGAAACTTCCTGCGCTTACTGAGCGGGTCCGACGTAGAAGGTGAATTCGTCCTGGGCAAAGCCCGGCAGTCGGTCGGCGATGTCGCCGGGAAGCTGCCGGTCCGCGAGGCTCTTGCCCTGCAGATAGTCGCCCAGAAGCGACTTCATGACTTGCGTTTGAGTGGGGCAGAGACGCATAGGACGGCCCTTGATGGCGCCAGACGCATCCCGCCGCGAGGCTTAGTTGAGGCCCGTGAGCAGCTGCGGCTCCTGGGTAACGATCGCCTTCAGGCATTGGTTGCCGAGCGGGCCGCGGACTTCGGCGGCTGCCTCGCGAGGAAAGCGAAACGTGTCGTTGGCGGCCACCCGGTTGTCGTCTTCCGGGCCCGGGTAGATTAGCGACAGTTCGCCCAGCGGGTTCACATGCAGCAGATAGAGATAGCCCCCCTGCGTGCAGGTGCCTACGACCTGAAGCGAATCGCCGATCGCGTACTGAAACTTGCCAAATTCAGATGGTCGCAGGTCAAAGCCGAACTTCGACGAGCGATTCGCGATTGCCGCGACAAGCTGCGCGGGACTGACCGGCACGGGCCTGCGCTCCGCGGCCAGCCCGGCTGCCGAGCCCGCCGGCGTGAAGCCTGGAATATAAGGATTGCCGCCTTCCGCCGCGGTGGCGCCGCTGCTGGTGGTTTCCGCAATACTGGGCGAGCCGCTGGCGGCAACGCCGCCGGTTACGGGAGGGGAACCGCTCGGCGTGCTCGCGCTGATGATTTGCCGCACCTTGGCATATTTCAGCTCGGGGTTCTCCGGCATTGCCACATAAGGATACCACGCGAAATCCGGATGGTCCTGGACGCTTTGACCCGTCCACTGGCCGCTCCCGGCAACCACCGACCGGCCCCGCATCTGGACTTGAAACGTGTAGGTCTGAAAATGCGGCACCAAGCCCACGAAGTCTGGCGGCACGGCATCATCGGCCGCCCACAAGCTAAGCTGCCCCTGGCAAAAACCGCGGCGGCTGGGATGCGGCTGATATTCGATGCGGTAGGCATAGACAGGATAGTTCCAAACCTCGGGACCGGGATCAAGGTCCATGACCAGCGGAACGCGCTGGTCCTTGATAAACATCCGCAAGAGCTGCCAGAGCATATCGGGCGTCAAGTCATTGGGGTCTTCGCTCCCCTGGCCGTCGCCAAAGCGGTCGCCATACCAGTTGGAAACATCTGCAGCATGGCACGCGGTGAACCAGGCTTTTTGATCGCTCACGTTCAGGGGCATTGCGCCGGCGCGGGAGCGGATCATCCGCACCTGAGCTGGTTCTTTTTCCAGGACCGCCGCAGCCGCCCAGCCGTGGCAATAGCCGTGCCACTCGGGCACATTGGCGCCCGGCGGGTATTTGTTGTATTCCCACACGAACGCGTTGCTTCCAGTGAGGGCGTCGTACTTCTTGAGCGGCCCGAGCAGCTCACCCTTCGCCATGGGAAACCAGTAGCCGGACCAGGGAATGTGCTTCGACACTCCTTCCTCCACTTGCCCATGGGCGGTTGCCGACCAACCTGCAAGCAGGAGCGCTCCGGCGACACAACGGTAGGTTCTGACAACGCCGTTCATGGCTGCTCCTTCGCGGGAGATGGTGCGACAGCTTCCACGGAAACCAGGCGGCAGACGCAGTAGCCGTTGTCGCTGTAGATCGGCCAAGGACTACCAGCCTGCCAGAGCTGGCGAATTTCCCGACCGGCCGTTTTCAGGCGGATGTCGGTCACGGGTTTTTCGGCGAGAGATTTGGCTAGCGAGCCTTCATCGAGAGATTTTTCGAACGAGGCGGTGAGCAGTTTGCGGACTTCGCCAGCATCGACCGGAGATATCCTTTGTTTCACTTCGTGTTCGAAAGCGAGAGAATCGAGGTCTTTGCCTTCCGGCGGGCCGACGGCCGAGCGGTAGTGGAATGTTTCAAGTCCCTTCGCCCGGTCGGCAAGCAGCACGGGCACATCGATCGGCAGCGCCGTCAGCGGCCCAAGCACCGGCCCGGGCTGTCCCGAGTCGAATTCGTAGCCGACGGTCATCGTCTGATAGCCGTCTGGTACTGGGATTTCGGTGCTGACCTGTCGCAGGGCGCGCGAATCGCGATCGATCCAGAGGGTCGCGAGCGGGTGGCCGTCTTGGCTTGACAGGCAGCGGATTTCCAGCCGATAGCAGTCGTGTGTCAGCGATTTTTCAAATTTCGACAGCGCGAATTGCCATTGGATAGGGCGAATCGCTGGCAACTCGCCGCCACGCCGCACTTGCAGGCTCTTGCCGACCGACTCGACGGTCCAGCGATCGCCCAGGTTCCACCGCGGGACCAGCGGCTGCACTTCGGGGCTGCGGGCAAGCGCCGCCTCGAGCTTTTCTTCCGCACTGGCGGGAGTACCGGCCACCGCGAGCAACATGCCGCCGATCAAACCATAATGGTACAGGGACATGGCCGATCTCCAACAACCGGGGACAGCGAGAATCGCCCTCAGCAGGGTAAATGTCCATCCGGACCGCTGGCCCGACATTGGCCAGTTTGTGTTTTAAGCACTGCCAGTCGCGAGTCGCGTCGCAGTCGACATCGCCGCATTGACCCTTGCCGTTATGAGCACCTATGCGGCGTGCGGGCGAGCGGAATTTATTGCAAGAATTGTCGTGCTGGCGCCAAGACATGTCGGGGTCGA
>JALORD010000089.1 GCA_025459145.1 Pirellulaceae bacterium
AACCAGCGTCGGCCAGCTCCGCCGCATCGCCTCGCAGTTCAGCTTCTACGGGGGCGAAGAGTTCGAAGCGGGGAATATCCGCGTCAAAGGGGATCTCGAACCGCTCGGCTGCCTCGGCGACCTCGGCTGGTACACGATCCGCTTCACGCTCTGGGTCCTCGGCTACCAGATGCCCACGCACGTGAGCGGACGAATTCTGTCGTCGGTTCGCGATTCGGGCGTCGACATTCCGCTCGAATTCTCCGGCGAGCTGATTTTCGCGGACGGCGTCTCGGCCAGCTTTTACAACTCGTTCCAGACCGAGCACCAGGAGTGGGCCCACGTCAGCGGCACGAAGGGCTCGCTCTACGTGCCCGATTTCGTCCTGCCGCACTGCGGCAACGAAGCGGCGTTCATCGTCAGCAATCCCAAATTCGTCACCGATGGCTGCCGGTTCGACATGCAGGATCACAGCCGGCGAATCGCGGTGCCCGAATCGAGCAACAACGCCCCCGATTCGCAGGAAACGAACATGATCCGGCGTTTCGCCGAACTGTGCCTGGGGGGCAAGCCCGATCCGCACTGGCCGGAAATCTCGCTCAAGACCCAACAAGTCATGGATGCCTGCCTCGCCTCGGCCCACCAGGGTGGAGCAACCGTGAAGCTATAAGTGGGCTTCCAAAGTAGTCCACTGACGCCGTCAGTGGACTGCCACGCGCGAGAACGCTGATGCAAGCGCAACGTCCACTGGCAATTCAGGTCGGAGGGCGGCGTCGGATACCTACTTTCCCGCCGCAAACCGCTCAATCGCCTCACGATTGAGTGCGATCCCCAGCCCCGGCCCGGTCGGTATCTCCAGCATCCCATCCGCCCCAATCGCAAACGGCTGCTCCAGAATCTCCTCGATGTACGGCACGCCGGTCTGATATTCGACCCACCGCGCCACCGGCATGGCCGCCGACAAGGCCAGATCGGCCGCGACGCCTACCGCCGTGTTCCAGCCATGCGGCACGAGGAGCACTCCCCGGTCGAACGCGGCCCAAGCGAGTTTGCGCCCTTCGGACAGACCGCCGCATTTTGTCAGATCGGGCTGAATGATGTCGACCGCACGCTCGTCAATGAGCGGCTGAAACGCTTGCCGCCGGGTGAGCACTTCGCCCGTGGCGATGAGCACCGGCGAATTCCGTTTCAGCTCGGCAAAGCCGGCAAAGTCGTCCGGCCGCAGCGCCTCTTCAAACCACGTCGTCTGATAATCGGCCAACATCCGGGCCGTTTCGCGAGCCCAGCCGACATTGTGCGGCCAAAACTGCTCGCTGCCGCCGGCGTCGACCATCAGCTCGACATCTTCGCCAACCGTTTCGCGGGCCGTTTCCATCAATTGCTCGTCGAGCTTCCGGCTGACGCGGCCAAACGGCCGCCAACCCATCTTGATTGCCCGAAATCCGCGGGCGAGCTGCTCCTGGAGCTTTTCGCGGAGGACCGGTGGATCATCGAACAGGATCGACGCATACGGCTTGATCTTCGTTCGATACGAGCCGCCCAGCAGCCGCGCGACACTCTGGCCAAGCACCTTGCCGCAGAGATCCCACAGTGCGATGTCGATCCCGCTGATCGCGTGCTCGACGCTCCCGCCGCGACCGAGCCAAAACATCGACTGCCGGAGTTTCTCGCTCACCCGATCGGGCTCCAGCGCCGACTCGCCGAGCAGATGCTCGCGCAACAGCTGCAGCGCGCCCTCCACGAGCGCTCGCGTGGTGTAGCAGCTGCCGATCCCGACGAAGCCGTCCTCGCCGACCACTTCAACGAGCGTGTTGTACTGCACATTGGGATCGGTCCCGCCGGGCCAACCGTGATCGTGAGTGGCGCCCCCCAGGGCGATGGTGCGAACCGAGGTGATCTTCATGGTGTTGCGTGGGGCCTGCTCGGTCTGAGAGCTTTAAATGCGTGTTCGATCAGGCTTGGAGGTCAACGGACAAATCACACTGTGGTAAAAATCGAATCGTGCAGTACGCCTGTGCTATCGGCGAACGATTCCGCTTCGATGGCGAGCGAGCGGAGGATGCTGAGGTAGAGGTTTGACAGCCGCGCGTGTGGGTGCCGGAGGTGGACGCCGTGCCGCAGCCCCAGGTTTCGCCCGCCGGCGACAAGGGTCGGCAAGTTCGTCGGATTGTGGGTAGTGCTCGCGCCACTCCCGAACAGGACGATCGAATTGTCGAGCACGGTGCCGCTGGCGTCACGGTATTCCTGCAGTCGTCCGAGAAAGTGGGCGACTTGCTGGCTAAGGAACAGGTCGTAGCGGGCAAACGCCAACTGGCCGTCCTTGTCCCCGGCATGCGACAGGTTGTGGTGTGTCCGATCCAGGCCCAGCTTGAGCGGGAATGTGTCGCTGATCCCCATGCCATCCTCGCGGTTGAGCATGAACGCTACCGAGCGGGTAATGTCGGCATCGAAGGCCAGCGCGATCAGGTCGAACATGTTCCGGTAGTAGTCGCCAGGGCGGCCTGACTCGGAGGTGACGTCCAGATCGAGATGCGAGTGGTCCTGGACCTTAAGCGGTTTATCGATCCACTTCTCGGAGGCGATCAGCCGCGACTCGATCTCGCCGAGCGAGGTCAGGTATTGGTCGAGTTTGGCCCGGTCGGCCTGGCCGAGTTGCTGATTGAGCGCGCGGGCGCTCTCGACGACCGCGTCGACCAGCCGCGTGCGGTGCTGGAGTTCTTCGCGTTGGGCGGCCAGCGAGGCCCGGTCGCCGCGAAACAGCCGGTCGAACACTCGCCGCGGGTTGTTCTCGGCCGGAATCGGCTTCCCCTCCTGGTTATAGGAGATCGTGCCGGTGCGCGACAGGAAGCCGACTCCCGCATCGATCGACAAGACGAGCGACGGCTGTCGGCAATGCTGCTTGGTATGTTGGGCAACCACCTGGTCGAGGGCGACCGAGTTGAAGGCGCCGGGCTTGGGATTGTGCAGCGGCGCCCCCGTGAGCCACATATCAGAGCACAAGTGCGGATCGGCCTTCAGCCCGCTGGGATGGTGCAGTCCCCCGAGAAAGCTCAAATGCTCGCGAAACGGTCGGAGTGGCTCCGTCGATTTGCCGAATTCAAAGTCTTTGCCTTCCTTTTGAGGAAACCAGCTCCACTCGGGCAGGCCGTTTTTTTCGTGCGGCAGCGACATGCCATTGGCCGTGTACAGTGCGCAAAAGCGGCGAGGAGTTTGTTCGGCCACTTCCCTCCCCATCGCCTCTAGCAGTGGGAGGGCGAGCGACACTCCGGCGAGGCCGCGCAGCACGGTGCGGCGGTCCATTCGCGGGGCATGAGACATGGCGGGAACTCCAGGGGTTGAGGCCGGCGGGAAGCGGCGGGCGCTACTTTTTCAAGAACGGGTCGCTGTGAACAACGAGTCGGACCAGATCCTGCACCGGGTAGCCGCTGGCCCGCAATTTTAGCCCTTCGCCGCGCAGGACAGCAAGTTCGCGATAGGTCAGGCTTCGTCCGGCGGCATACGTGGCCAAATGCTTGAGAAAACCAAACGCGACCTGGTCAATCCGCTCGCCGGCCAAATAGGTCTTCAGTGCATTAAGATCGGCAACGTCGGTGCCGTCGGGAAGCTTCGACCGGGTGTCATCCTCGCGGCCCGACCGAAAAATGCCTGCCGCGTCATACGCCTCAAACGGCAGTCCCCAGGGGTCGATGCCGGCATGGCACTGTGCGCATCCTTTCTGATTGCGATGCAGCTCCAATCGCTCGCGGAGCGAGAGATTCGCCGCTGCGTCCTCCTTAAGCTCGGGCACATTCGGCGGCGGATCGTCCGGCGGCTCCGCGATGATCTTTCTCGCGAGCCAAGCACCACGCTTCACGGGATTCGATTCGCGGCCATCGGAAAGCCCCGCCAGGATGCCAGCCTGCGAGAGCAGTCCTCCCAGGTCGCCGCGGCCATGCCGGAGCGGCACAAACGCCAAGCCGCTCTCGGGCCGGTCGGGCAGCTCATAGTAGTCGGCGACCATTTCGTTCACGACGACATAGTCCGAGGTGATCAGCTCACGCAGCGGTCGATTCTGAGCCAGTAGGTGCTTCAGGTATTCGGCCGGCTCGCGCCGCAGCTCGGCTCGCACATCCCGCGAGAGCCGCGGATAGCGGGCCGCGTCGATCGCCACGACGTCGAGCTTCTCGAGGCTGAGCCACTGCGAGGCGAACTCATCGACGAACTGGCCGAACCGCGGATCTCTCATGAGTCGTGCGGTTTGGGCGTCAAGCTGGGCGTGCAGTTCGTTCCGCGCCGCCAGTTCAAGCAGTCTCTCGTCCGGCGCGGTGTTCCACAAGAAGTACGCGAGCTTCGAAGCCAGCTCGTGCGGAGCGACGTCCTCGGCCTGCGGGCCGGTGCTGGCTTCTATCTGAAAGAGGAACGCAGGCGAGGTTAGTACCACGAGCAAGGCGTCCTTCACGCTCGCTTGGAAATTACGCTGTTTCACTCGCGAACCACGAAAGACGCCGACGAGTGATTCTTCCTCGGCCGGTGTGATGGGCCGCCGAAACGCCCGCGTGGCAAAGCGGCGAATCACCTCGCGAGCATACTCGTCGGACTCGCCGCGGCTTGGCGAATCGAAGAAGATTCGCCGGTGCGATATCGGCGGCCAGGTTTCATAAAACGGTCCCTCGAACTCGATGGACCGAATCCATAGCCGCGGCCGATCACGGCCATCGGTATATTCGCTGCGGACGCCGATCTCGCGAATTCCCGCCAGATAATTCACGTTGTCTGGCTCGACGTCAGGGCTGGGAAAGTCGCGGATCGCCCCTTCGAACACATACTCGGTAAGTTCGCGGCGGGCCACGGGCTGCGCCGCGCCGACACGGGCCAGCGTGCTGCCGCAATCGCGCCGCAGTCCCAAATAAACTCCCAGCCAGGGGCGCCGCTCCTCAAACGCGCGGAATCGCCGCCCCGCTTCGCTATCCTCCGTCACGCGAGTGAAGATCAGCCGGCGAGGATGCCCCTCGTTTCCCATGCGGGCGGCGACCTCCAAATCGCCGGCCGGTAAACGCGTAAGTGCAAAGGCCGTGGCTTGCGCCTCGTCGCTTGTGGTCGCCCCCTTCTGCTCCGGCAACGTGCTGGCAACTTGCCGGTCACCCAGTTTCAGCGAGAGCTGGCCTGTCGGCTCCCCCGGCTGACGCTCGACGTCGATCTGATAGATCCCCGCTTCGCCGATCGTGACGTTATTTTCGGCCGAATCCGAAAGGTTCGCGACGACTTGCCCGCTCGCTGGCCGTTGCGGTGCGCTTCCCGCATCGAGCAACAGGGCGTCATCGTACGACGCCGCTCGCACACGGACTCGAAAATTGCCCTGCACGGGCAGCTCGCGCAGCGAAATCTTGAAGTTGGCCATCGGACCGTAGGTATTCGACTGGCCAAACACTTCCTCGCTGGGGATCGCTGGCCGAAGCAGCATGCCCTGCGGCACAACGGCCACAGCCTGGCCCTTTGGATAGCCGGGCGTCCCGCGAATGCAGGCGAAAACGCTGTGATATATGCTGTCGTACTTGCGCCACCCGCGAACGGTGTCGTTCCCCTGGTAACCTTCGATGAATTCGTAAGCGGTGCGCATCCGCCGCGGCTCAAAGGCGAACGGCTTATCCAGCACGGGCTCGGTCACCACGAAGTCGGCGTTTGGCAGCAGCTCGCTGTTGGCCCCCAGAATCAGTTGATCGGGGCACGGCTCGGGGTTGATGCCGCTCCCCAACTCCATCCGAAACGACTGGATCGCGGGGGGCCGCGCCTCGTCGACCATCGCGGCGTCCAAGGCCCGCTCGGCAATGTCGAAATACGCCTCGAGGATCAGCGGCGAGAGGGTCAGCGTCTCGGCATCGCCGGTGAAGCCATCCTTTGATGGCGCGTCCGGCGGCAAACCCTCGGTAAAATCCTCAAGCAATCCCAGCAAATCCCGCAGCGTGTTGCGATACTGAGCAACGGTCAGCCGGCGGATCGTGCCGTGGTTCGGTCTCGGTCGCTGGCGAGCCACGTCGAGCGCTCGGCCAATCCACGCAGCGAGCCGCTTGCGCTCGGCGGCCGTCGGCTGCGCCTCGTCGTCCGGGGGCATTGCTCCCGCATCGACCTGCCTTTGGATCCCCTTCCACAGGTTGAGGTGCCGCTCCTCGGCCGTGCCGGTCAGCTGATCGACGCGTACGCCGGAGCTCATCTCGTCAGGGCCATGGCACCGCACGCAGTACTTCGCGAGCAGCGGCTGGACCTCCCGCCGAAAATCGGCATCGAGCGCGGCCGTCGCAGCCGTCGAATCGGCATCGTCGGCGGGCAACTCCGCGCCGCGGGCCCAATGTCCGGTTGTTACTGCCAAAAGCAATAACACGATACCGTGACCGCAGCACCGGGCGGCAACCAGCATCGTGGCGAGCGGCCGAATTCGCAGCAAGCGGCAAGAGACAAGCATGGGCAAGGAATACAGGCAGGCTAGTGTGGCAGGTCAGGTGGGCAGGCCCCTCGATCTTCGCCCCCCGCGGCAGCCATCGCAACATCCAGGATCGGCAATCCGAGGAATTCGCCGATTACGCCGCAGGCGGAAGGCGCCCGCCAATACGCCTGCCGGATTAAACAGCACCGCCGGCATATCGGCTGTCGCCCCAAGGACTTACAACTGCGTCTGGCATTGCAATTGCCTTCGGCGTGAACCGGCCGCGTTGTACTTTACAGCAGTCTCTCCGGTCGTGGATCAAGACGCGGCCCACGGGTACCGGTTGGTAAGGCCAGGGGAAGTGCGATGGACGAAATGTTGGGCATTCTGTGTCTCCTAGCGGGAATCTTGGTCGTGGTGGCCGTCGTCGGTCACGGGCTATGGATTGCTGCGGCGGCCGTGCTGCGCGCCATGTCGGGAACTTCGCCCACCCAGGCGACAGGAGGCAACTGTCGACACTGCGGCGGCCGCGCGACGGTACACGCCGGCCGGTGCGTCGCCTGCGGCGCGGTGCCGGCGGTTGTCCCCGGCGAGGAGACGCGCGAAGAAGCCCGTGCCGCGTCGCGGCAACTCTGGCGGCTCTTACAGCAGGGGCGAATCACACAGCAGCAATACGATGGCGTAATGGCTCCGTTGCTGGCCGACCTGGCGCGGCACGGCGTGAGCGCTCCCCCGGCAGCAGCAACTGCCCCCAGGCCCGTGTTGCAGCCGAGGAGCGAGCCGTCCGCGGTGGTCGACGCCGAACTTGTCGAGCTCGAGGTGGTTCCGCCGCCCGTCGTCGGAGAGCCATCTGTTGGGCTGCCAACCCAACAGCCGCCAGTGGAACGGCCCGCCGCTCCGCAGCCGCCAGTACCGCGAACCGCGCCGACGCTGCCGAAGGAGCGCGGCGAATCGCCGTTTCGGCAACCCGCTGCCGCCGCCCAGGCATTACCCCAAGCCGAGACGCCCGCAACGCCGCCCGCGAGCGTCTTCGTCGAGCCGCCGCGGCCGGCCCGCTCGACGGCCGACATGCTGCAAAGCTTCATGGAGGAGAGCAACATTCGCTGGGGTGAGATTCTCGCGGCGTTTCTCATCGTGATTAGTTCGGTGGGAATGGTCATCAGCTTGCGCAATCAGCTCAAAGAAATCCCCTACTTTGCCGCGCTGTTGTTCACCGTGTTCACGGTCGCCTTTCACGGCGCTGGGATGTACACCCTGCGGCGCTGGAAGCTTCAGGCCGTAAGCCGGGTCATCCTGATCATCTCGCTGCTCTTGGTGCCGCTCACCTTCAGTGCCGCGGTCGTGATGTCGGGTTCGGGCGAGGCGATGCGGCCGGTGACCGACCCGCTGTTCCTCGCGGCGCTCGGGCTGGGCATCACCATCTTCGGCTGGGTGACATGGTCGGCCAGCCGCGAGCTCGTCGGGGAGGGGTGGTGGCGGCTCTCGGTCGGCGTTCTCGGGCCGTCGCTCGCACAAGTACTCATTCAGCGGGTAAATCTCGCGGGTACGGACTTCTGGCGGGTCAATCTGGTGGCGCTCGTGCCGCTGGCCTGTTTTCTCGTGGCAGTGGCGGGGCAGCTCGTGCGGGCCAGGCAGTGGCCGCGGCTCTCGTACCGCCGCGCGGGTCAGGTGTTTCTCGTCCTCGGAATTGCTTCGTTTGCCTGGCTTGTGCCGCTGGCACTGTTGCTCGTGCGGGCCGAGCCGCGATGGACAATCGCGTCGTGGCTCAGTCCGCTGCTGAGTCTGGCGGGCGCCGCGATCCTGGCAACTGGACTGCTGGTTCAGCGGCGGGCGAAGGCCCGCGGGTTGGCGGTGATTCGAACCGCGGGAACGGCGGTGCTGATCGGCGGCGCGATGCTGCTGGTCATGCTGGTCCTGTTGGCGTGGCCCGATCCGGAGCTCTTGTGCGCCGTCGGTGTGATGAACGCCGTGGTGCTGGTGCTCCTCGCGTATGCCTCAGGGCTACCGATCCTACATGCTCCGGCGATTGGCTGCGCGGCTTTGGCGGCCGTGATAGGACTGCACTTGGCGCAAGGACGGTTCGCCGACCGCGACGGATTGCAACTGGCCATCGTGCAAGCGTCGCTCATGGCCCGCACGAGTCTCGTGCTCACTCTGCTGGCGGCGGTAACGAGTCTCGTCGGTCTGTGGCAGCGGCGGACGCGGCGCGACGAGTGGCTGGTCTACCTGGGAAGCGCCGGAGTGCTCGCGATGGTGAGCCTCACGATCGCGGCGATCGCGGGCTTCCTGCCCCTGGGGAACTGGCAGCTCGACAAGGATCTCGCGGGGCCGATTCTGCTCGGATATGCCGTCGCCCTCGTGGCCATCGGCCCGCTGACGCCGTGGCCCGCCGTCTCAGCAGCCGGGTCGTTTTTGTTGTGGTCAGGCCTCGTCCAGGTGCTGCGGCTGAACACCACGGCGCGCACGTTGCTCGACGACCTCGGCTGGCTTCCCGCGCGGCCGATCCTGGTGGCCACGCTCGGACATGCCGTGTCGACCGCCGCCGTCGCGCTCGTCGCGACGGGGCGCCGCGTACTAGCGAGCAGCGAGCCGTTTCGCGAGTTTACAACATCGCCGCGCCACGAGCGGCTCTCGCTCCCGCTGTCGATTGGCAGCGCAATTGGCCTCGCGGCACTCGTGCCGATGCTTCTCTGGCAGTGGCACGCCCAGTACCAACTGCATGCAGCGTTCGCGGTGGCCGCTGCTGTGGCCTGGGGAGCGCTGGCACTGGCGATGCGGTGGAAGTGGGCGATCTCGGCGATGCAAGCCATGATGGCCCTCGCGCCCGCGCTGCTCGCCGCGGGCCTCTGGCGAGCGGCGGACGAACCCAGGTGGCCGCTGGCCGCGGGGCACGTGCAGGCACAGCTGATCCTGCTCGCGGCGGGTGCGCTCGTCTGGAGTCTCGTCCGCCGCCTATCTGGCCGCGCAGAACGTGCCCGCGACCTGCTGCATGCGGAATGGCCCGCCGTCGACCAAGCGCTCTTAATGCTGGCGGCGATCGGACTGCCGGTATGGACGCTGCTGGCATCGCTTCCCGGACTGGGCTGGGAACTGGGCTTTGCCGAAGCATCGCTCCAGTTGCCGCTGGCAAGTGCCGCTTTGACGGCCGCGCCCGGGCATGGCTGGTTCGCCCTGGCCGCGGTACTGGCTGCGATTGGCGTTTCACTCTGGGAGCGTGTTTCGACTGCGGGACTCGTCGCCATGGGAGTCGCGGCATTTGCGGCAGTATGGCTCAGTGCCCAAGTAGGAGTCGACACACACGCGGTTGCCTCCGCCGCTCGCTGGGGAGCCGGCGTTTATGCGATTGCCACGGCAGCGCTGTTCCTGTTCCGCACGCAGATCGCCCGCGTGGCGCGGCAGGTCACTTGGCTCCGCTGGGAGGCGATTCCGGGCTCGCTGGCTCACTGGTTTTGTGCCCAGCCGCTGGTGCTCGGCGGCGCGAGCGTGCTTGTGCTGACCATCATCGCGGTGGCCCAGAATGCCGCCGGTGCAACGCTCCGCGGCCCGGTCGACGGTTCCATGTTTCATGCCCTGGGGCCGACCGTTTCCTACGCCGGCCCGCTGATGCTGCTCGTGGCCGTGTTATTGGCATTCGCCGTGCGAGAGCGGCAGGCGGGCTTCGCCTTGGGCGGATCCGCCGTATTTCAGCTGGCGGTAAACCTGGCGTTCATCCTGTTTGTGACGACCGCGGAATCGCCGTTTGCGCCAGCAATCCAAGGAATAATGTGGCTGCAGTGGAATGCCGCCGCAGCAGGCATCTACGCCCTGGTATGGCTCGGCCTGGGGCGGTGGATTCGCCGCGACGGCGAGCAGACGACGATTGCTCAGCAGCTGGCCCTCGAGCGCCCATCGCTGGCCGACATTCTGCAGTGGGTGCAGATCGCGCTCGGCTGTGCACTGGCAATCGGACTGGTGGCGTGGGCAATCCTGGCAGTAGTAAGCAATCCGCGTGTGGCGACTGCCGAGGCCGCGGTGGCCGGCCGCTGGCTCAGTTACTTCGCGGCTGCGGTGGTCGCCGCGGCGCTAGCGTGGCACCTGCGCGGCCGGCGGCACGCTCCCTGGGGCGATCTGGCGATCTGGCTCGGCTTTGCAGTTGCCGCCTTTGCAGCCTGTTCAGCCGATGGGCTGGATGCCTCGCGGCAGTGGCTGGCGTATCACGTGCTGACCGGCGCGTGGCTGGCGGTGAGTGCGATCGGTGCCACCGCGGTTGTGATCCGCGCATTTTTGATGTCATCGGGTCCTGCGGAGGGTTCACCGCGACCACTGGTCGCGGCTCTGGGCGTCCACCACGTCTCGGCGGCGGGGATCGCCTTGGCCGTGGCGGCGCTGGGCATACGGGGGGCAACCGCCGATCCGCACGTGCCGCTCTGGTCGCTCATCGCAACGCTCGGGCCGCTCGTGATCCTGGCAGCGCTCGGCCTCGCGCGGCGGAGTCAACCCTATGCGTACGCGTCGGTCGCACTGGCGGGGCTCGCGGCGGTGTTGCTGCTGGTCGCCCCGCGCGTTGCGACGCAGCTCCCGATGCTGTTGGGGCGGCCGCCCTTCGCGGCGATCGATCTCGTGGCACTGGCCGTGCTCGTCGCAGCCGGCGGCTGGCTGGCGGCGGAGATTTTCTTCCAGCGGCGACAGAACGAATCGCTCGACGCTCGATTCCCTGGCCCGCGCGTGCATGCCGTGGCGATCCTCGCGTGGTTGGCCGTGCTCGTCCCCTGGCAATTATTCCTACTCTTGCCGCTCCATTGGATTCCGACGCTCGGGGCCCAGATCGCGGTCATTGCAAATGTGGCTGTGGTCGGCGGCCTGCTGTTGGCAACACTCTGGGATCGCCGCGCGGTCTGGTCGCTCCCGACACTGTTTACCTGGGGACTGGCTGCCTGGACACTCAGCGTCAACCTGATCGCCGAGCGGCTGTCGCTCTCGACCGGCGAACGATTCGCCCTGCTTGCTCTGGCGGCGGGAGTGCACCTGGCGATTGCCGGACAGGCGTGGAGCTATGGCGCGAACCTCTCGGTGATCGGCACGCGTGCGGGCATTTCCGATCCGATCGGCGGCCTGGTGCGAACCGAGCGATGGCTCGTCCCCACGCTCTTGACACTCGCGGCTCTCGTCTCTGCCTGGCCGCTGATTCTGGTATTGGGGCTCGATCGGCTCGAATACCGAGCGGCGGCAGCCTGGGCACCGGCGATCGCCGCCTGGGGAGTCCTGTGCCTCGCGCAGGAGAAGCGCCGCGACGCGTTACAGCTTGCGTCGCTCCTTCTGGCAGGACTTTCCGCCATTTACCTCGGCTGGGCACAACTCGATCCGCAGGAAAGCAGCCAGACCTGGGCCCTCTCGCGGGCCTTTCGGCTCCTCATGGTGCTCGCCGCGGCGACGTTTGTGTACGGCCTCGTCTTGCCGCGGCTGTTGCTCACCGCAGGCAGTTGGAATGCCTCGGTACGCAGGGCTGGCTTTATCGCTGGCGCTGTGGCGATGGCGGTGTTCGCCGTCGTTCTGAGCCTCGAGGTAACGCTGTTTAAGCCCGGCGTCGACGCTCCGATCGACGGCGCGCAGGTAGCTGCGATCGCCGTGGTGCTGGTCGGCCTGGTCGCGGGGCTGTTGTCGCTCGCGCTCTTGCCGGGCCGCGATCCGCTGGCCCTGAGTGAAGCCGGACGTCAGTGGTATGTGTACGCTGCAGAAGCTGCTTCCGCTCTCCTACTGGCGCACCTCTATATCTGCCGGCCCACGTGGTTCGACGGCGTGCTGCGCCCCTACTGGCCGCTGATCGTGATGGGCATCGCCTTCGCCGGCGTGGGACTCGCGGAACTGTGCCATCGCTTTCAGGTTCGCGTGTTGGCCGAACCGCTGTCGCGGACGGGGGCCTTGTTGCCGCTCTTGCCCGTGCTGGGAATCTGGATCCCCAATGCCGCGAACGTCGACCGGTCGTTTGTCCTCTTGGTAGTAGGTCTCTTGTATCTGGTCCTTAGCGCGACACGCAAGAGTTGGGCCAGCCTGATCGCTGCAGCGGTGGCCGGCAACGCCGCGCTGTGGGTTCTGCTCGACGATTTCCAGTTCGATCTGACGGCCTATCCGCAGCTGTGGCTGATTCCGCCGGCTCTGTCGGTGCTGCTGGCGGCGCAGCTCAATCGCCATCGCCTGCCGCCGCAGGCACTGGCGGCGATTCGCTACCTGGCAACGATCGTGATCTACCTCAGTTCGACGAGCGAAATTTTCATCCGCGGCTTGGGAACCAGCCTTTGGCCGCCAATGATCCTCACCGGGCTGGCCGTGTTCGGGGCGATGCTCGGCATCATGCTCCGGATTCGGGCGTTTCTGTACCTCGGCACATCGTTCACGGTCCTGGCCCTGATCACGATGGTCGCTCACGCAGCCCAGGCGATCGATCATGTCTGGCCCTGGTGGGCCTTTGGAATTGGTCTCGGGATCGTCATCCTCGTGCTGTTTGGCATTTTCGAAAAAAAGCGCGCCGAGATGCTCGCATTCGTCGCCCGACTGCGGCAGTGGGAGCAGTAGCACACGCGCGAAGCCCGAAAATGGGTCGTTCGCCGCGTGGATCGTCGCTAGCGAGGCGAAGATCGCGTAGCGTTCAATTTCGGAAGATCAGTCTGCGGAAGGTTGAAACTGAACGGCGCTAGTGACGATTGCGCCGCGCTCATCCGTGAGGGAGATGAACCAGGTGTTGGCGCCTGGCGGCGGAAGGGGAGCCATCACGGCATCGACGCCAATCTCGGCAGGGAGGCTCTGCCAATCTCGGCTGGAGCGCGGCCCTTTGTCAGTCGTGTAATGCAGCGCAGCGGCCTTCACTGGGACAACGCTTGTGTAGGGCATCCGCACAATGTCGCCACTCATTTTCGGTTGACCCGGCACGGGCAGGGATCGTCCCTCGCGACAATACGAGTCGATGAACAGACCAATTTCCTGGGGGGCCCAGCCAGGAGGATGCCCGTGCGGCATTTTGACCTCGATCCGCATCTGCTTGACACCGGGAACTGCGTCAAAGCTCTTTTGGTAGCTGTCGAGCGGATAGTGAACGTCGTTGGTCCCATTCACGAATAGGATGGGAACACGGCATCGCGGCAGCAGACTTGACGGATCATAGGCCTTGATCCAGGCCTCGCGGCGCTCGCCGAGCTTGTCGATGGACGGCTTTTGATCGGTCGTCGAGCGAGGCAACCAGGCAGGTGGTGTATCCGCCCCAGCTGATACCCGTAACTGCGGTCCGATCGGCCTGGACCTCGGGGAACGACCGCAGTAGCGAATGGGCCCGGATGACGCTTGCCGCCGCGTGAAAGGGCCAGTCGTCGGAGACATCGCCGCCGATGCTGTCGAATTTTTCCGGATGCCCCTGATTGGGCCCCCCGTTGGGCAGCCGAGTCCGCGAATCCGATCGGGCGGAATGATTGGGTACTGGAATTCCTTCCGCATCGTAGACGGGGTCGATGGGTCGACTGCCGGACAAGTCCATCGCGATGGCCGCATAACCCCGTTTGGCCCAGAGCCAGGTCCATTCGGAAAAGGCTGTCCCACCTCCACCATGAATCAAAACGACGCCGGGAAACTTCGCATCGGGCTGGGCCTCGCCGAGGGTGGCAGGCGAAGCATAGAACGCAAACACTTCTGTCGGCCGTCCCTCAAATTCCTCGCCACCATAGAGGAGCGAATGCACGGGGCCCGTCTGACGGACCCAACGCATTTCTGGCGTCTGCTTCAGTTTGGACAGATCCCAGTGACCGACGACCTCCGGTTCCGCGGACAGGCAAGACGTTCCGCCGACAATTCCGCAATAGAGGAAACCGGCGAGCAGGAGTGCCCTGTAGTACATGATCCTCATGGTCGTATTCCTGAAACGCTACGGGGACATAACGGCTTCCGGCAGCTTTTGATCGGCCAACTCGTTGAGATAAAACTCAATGTAAGAGTATCCCCGATGGCGATCGTCGCCTGACGCGCCCGGCGGCACCATGCGGAAAGCATCGCGAGGGTTGGCGGGATCCAGTCCGTGCATTTTCTCCCACTTGTCGGGAATTCCGTCGTCGTCGGAGTCCACCGATGCCCGGCCAGGAGCCAGACCGTCGAGAAACCATTCATCGGTGGGCTCCGCGGGAGCGTTTCTTCCCCAGGCCCCAGACTTCGTCTTGACCTCCTCGACCGTGCGAAGGGTGACTCGATCGCGGGGCCAGCAGCCGGCCTGGACCAGAACCAAATCGAATGCTTGCTTCGCGTCGACCAACGTTAGGGGCGGCGTTTTGGCCGGAGTGTCGATCTCCTGCCCGTTGTTGTTGTACTGAATCCACCGCGGCACCCCCCCGGGCCGATTGGGTGGCAGCCAGTGTCGCGGGTGGCCCTGAGATCCCCAATCCTCGAAGAAATTGTCGCGCACGTAGTACGCCATGTCGGGAGAGAGGGCGTAGGGATACATCCGGCCTGCGGTTTGAGGACCGCGGCGGTAGTAGTTCCGATAGAGATGGACGGAACTCTGGGCGCGAGCGCCGTGACCATCGTCGACGTATCCCCCGCGGCAGTTGTAAATCACATTGTTGCAAAAATCGGAGGCGGCATTCTCGCGGTACGGCGCGAGGCAAGGAACTCGGCGGGCGTGGTGGGCCCACAGATTGTGGTGAATCGAAATGGCGCCGCTATCCTCGGCCGCCGAGATCAGGCCGTAGTTGTGCGGGCCCTTGTTGTGTCCTTGATCGTCCGACTCCTCGATCGTGCACCACTGGACGGAAACGTCGTGCGCGTTGTACAGGTCGACGACTTCGTCGTTCCCCCAACTCAGCGAGAGATGATCGAGCATGATATGGTAGGTTCCCGTTTGGGACGGCCCGCGTCCGCCAATCTGGATACAGTCGCCGCCCGCGCCGCTGGCCCGCCGGGGGCGCAACCGCAGGTGCCTCAGGATCACATCATGGACGCCATGGTTGTAGCTCGAGATCATCCCTTCGATGGTGATTCCCGCACCGGGAGCGGTTTGGCCCGCAATGGTGATGTAAGGCTTCGTAATACGAATGTCGCCGCGGATGACGCCGCTCACCTCGAAGACGACGATTCGCGGCCCGTCCGCCGCGCAGGCTTCCGCCAGACTCCCCGGACCGGACGCATTCAGCGTGGTCACCTTGATCACTTTGCCGCCCCGTCCGCCAATGCTGGCAGCACCCCAGCCTTCCGCGCCCGGAAAGGCCGGTAGAGGGTTTTCCTCGGCGAATGTTATCGCGCGAGGACCGCAAGCCAGGAAAGCAAATAGGCCGATTACGGCCAGGATCGATGTCGAGCGCAGGTACATAGTGCGACTTCCCCTCTTGACCGCTTAGTTCGTTGTTAGCCCAGTTTCCGGACGCGTGTTTGCTGCGGAAGAAGAGCCATTTGCCAAACTGCGATAGAGTTCGGCATGTCGGGCAATCATCTGATCGACGGAAAATTCTCGCTCCATGCGGAGCCGACCGGCTGCCCCCAGCCCTTGTGCCAGCTCGCGATCGTCGAGCAGCGCGTGCGTGTGGCGGGCAAACGCGGCCCGGTCTCCCACCGGCACGAGATAGCCCGTCTCACCGGGAACAACCAAGTCCCGATTGCCGGGAATATCGGTCGCGACGACGGGGACGCCAGCCAACATCGCTTCCATGACGGCATTCGATTGTCCCTCATAGGCGCTGGCCAGCCAAAGACAATCGAGGTGTGGCAAGATGCGTCCGACATCGTTTCGCTCGCCGAGAAAGTGCACCCGATCGGCCACTTCGTTCTGATCGCGATAGCGCTCGAGCCGCCAGCGCTGAGGTCCGTCGCCGATCACGACGAGGTGCGAGTCATCGCGGGCGGATTTGAGCAGATCGGCGGCCCAGATCAGGTCTTTGACCCGCTTTTGCGGCCACAGTCGTCCAACGGCTCCAATCAGGCGGGCGCCCGGTGGCAATTCGAGCTCTTGGAGCAATTGCTCACGGGGGACTGGTTCAATATTGGTCCGCGCGATGCCGTTCGGAATGATTGCAAACTTCTCGGCGGGAACGCCCTGTTCCACGTAGAAATCCCGCACTCCCGAGGAGTTGGTGACGATTCGCTCCGTGTGGTGGGCTAACGCTCGATCGATCGCGAGTTGAATCCGTCCCTTCCAGGGGTCAACGCATCGTTCGCCGGCCACGATATGCGGAACGCGAGCCGCCACGGCTGCCTGTCGTCCATAGGCATTCGCAGCAAAGAGCCACGTATGCACGATTGTCGGCTGAAGCCGCTTCATGTACTTGCGCAAACGCCAGTAGGCCGGCGGATCAAGCTTCCAGCGCTTTTGAATCATTTCGAGGGGGATCCCTGCCCGGCGCAGATCCGCTTCCAGCGGACCGGTATGGGTAAGGACGGCGACATGCACGTCGAACTCGTCGCGCGGCAGGCCGGTCGCAAGCAGGACCAATTGCTTTTCGGCACCGCCCCGAACGAGCGTCGGAATGACCAGGAGTAAGCGGATCACGCAGTTCTGAGGTCTAGGAAGGATCGAGGAAGATTGCACGCCTAGTGTGACGTTGGAGACGACCTCCGGCCAGTGCCATGACGCCGCGGAAACACCAATCCAGGCGAGTTCAGCGCCCCAGCTTTTCAAACAGCCTCAGGTATTGTTCCACGCTGCGGGCCAGCGAGCGCTGCTGGCTCACCTGCTGTCGCGCTAATGCTCCCATCCGAACCCCTTCGGCGGGAGATGCGAGCAGACGGCAGATGGCCTTTTCCAGTGCCGCTGGCGATCCCGGGTTCACGACCAGGCCGGTCGATTCCGCCTCGATCAGATCGCGATGGCTCGGCAGGTCCGTGGCGATACAGGGCAATCCTTGGGCCAATGCCTGGGCCAGTTCAGCCACAGGAGAATCCGCGGTGGCCGGTGCGATGAAGAGATCGGCCGCCTGTAGCAGCTCCTCCCTTGGAAAGAACGTGCCAGGCAACAGAATTCGCGATCTCAGGTCCAAGTCGCCGATCAGATTCCATAGCCGCTCGCGTTCCGGCCCATCCCCAGTGAGCCAGAGTCGCGCCGTCGGAAAATGCGTCGCCATGCCGGACCAGGCCTGGATGAGCTCCTTCAACCCACTGGTGGGAACCAAGCGGCCGCTCGCGAGAACGACTGGGTTTTCCGGAGATGTCCGCAGATCGAAATTCACATCCGCAAGCGCCCGCCGGGCCGCGATTCGGCTGCTCGGGCTGCGAGGCGCTGGGAGCATGACACCCGGCGCGATACGCGTCACGCGATCCCGATGGAATCCGGCCGCAAGCAGTTCCGTCTCGGCCAGCGGACTCGTGGCGACAATCTGCTCGGCCTGGCGACAGCGGCGCAACACACGGTTTCCAAAGGGGGCCGAACGGAGCCATGCCAAATCCCCCCGCGGGCCCCCGAGGTCGGCTTGCAAAACCACGGGCACGCCCCACGCCCTGAGCGTCCCCAGGGCGACGTAGGCCTCGTATCGCAATCCCGCAACGAGAGCCATGTCGAAGTCCGATTTGCGCTCGCGAAACCAGCGGCCCACATTAAAGAGATAACGAACGGTTCGGATGCCGCCGTGCGGAGCGCCGCGAATGCGGTGAACGGCAACTTCCCGCACCAGAACCCGGGCCGGCCATGCGGAATCCCAGGCGGCTGTCACCACGGTGACTTCGTGACCGGCCAAGCGAAGTTGCTCGGCCAGCGAGAGCAATTGGCTCTCTGGCTCTCCAGCCAGCGGCCAGAAGCGAGCAGTGACAATGGCCAAACGCACGTTGCGCTCTCAAGGGGCCGGCTGCGGGCCAAGGTCGGTCGATTCGAGTGTCGCCAGGTACGGCAGGTTACGATACGTGTCGTTGTAATCGAGTCCGTAACCGACCACAAACACATCGGGAATCTCAAGCCCGACATAGTCGGGTGAAATGGCCACCTGCTGCTTCCCGAGTTTTCGCACCAACACGGCCGATCGGATCGAGCGGGGCGATCGCCCTTGCAGCAATTGAATCACTTCCTGCAAGGTGTGGCCGGTGTCAAAGATATCGTCGACGAGCAGCACGTCGTGGCCCGTAATCTCGGGGAGCATGTCGAGGTTGACCGACAGTTCACCCCGGCTGGTGCCAGAATAGCTGCGGGCTTGAATGACTCCGACTCGCAGCGGCACGTCGAGCTTGCGGATGAGATCCGCCAGAAAGACGATGCTCCCGGTCATGACGGCAATCACCGTCAGCGGCTTACCACTTTCGCGGGCGCGAACTTCGCTCGCCAGCCGCTCGATGGCAGCGGCGATTTCCTCGGTAGTTATCAGAACTTTCACGGTCTTGCTAGGAAGAAGTGGCAGGTTGTCTCGCGACAGAGGGAATGCGTTCGAGTCGCGCCAGGCGACGCGCGTCGGGAAGGGCCGCGGCGATTGGACTTGGGATGGTGCATAGTGTAGCGAGCCCCGTCCCGGCTGGGCAGGCTTTGGCCGGGAGGGATTATGCCTGGGCTCCCAGCAGTCGCACGAGCCAACTGCGGGGGAGATCGTCGACCAAAATCTTCTGGGGGCGGCCGAGATAACTCAGCACCTGCTCGGCCGCCAGATAGCCGCTCCGCACCGCACCTTCCATCGTGGCGGGCCAGCCGGTCGCGGTCCAATCGCCCGCCAGTATCAAACCGGGGATGGCTGTCTTCTGCGCAGGGCGCTGGCCGTCCAGTCCGGGACGAACCGAGAATACGGCGTCTGGTTCCGTGATCAATTGCCAACGCACGACCTCAGCCTGGCGGGCCGCGGGAAAAATGGACCGCAAGTCGGCAACGACTTCATCGAGTACTGCCTGCCGCGGACGCCCGGCCAGTTCGTGCGAGGCACTGATGACCACCTGATAACACGCGCTGGCACCAAGCCGGGCGAATACCCACTGCGACAATCGGCCGACGATCACCGCATGGGGCAAGTCCGTTATTGGCCGATCCAGCCACAGATGGACGCTCGAGATCGGCGCGGAGCCGAACTGCGCGGCAGGCGCTAACTCCGGCAACTGTCCAACTAGATCGGGAGCCAGGGAAGACACAGCCCGTCGCCAGGGGACAGCCAGAATGACGGCGTCGGCTTCCACCGTCGACGTTGTTCCGTGTGCTACGTCGTGCAAGATCACGCTCTGGGCCGTCACGCCGCTCACTGGCGTTTCCAGCTGAATCGTGACACCCAACGCCCGCAGCCAAGCGGCAACTTGTTGGTCGTAGAGTTCATTCAGGGGGACCCGGGGGATGTACAGGTCCATGGCCTCTCGATGCGCCACGAATCCGTCGAGCAGGACCTTGCGAGCCGCTGATAGCGAAGCATTCTCGAGAGACTCCCCCAAGGCGCTCACGAGAATGACTTGCCAGAACCGCTGGATGGCTGCCGGGGGTTCGCGGCGCTCGCTTAGCCACCGGCCGATCGTTGGCGTGTTCCGCTGGTCGTGCGGCGACAGTCGAACGAGCTGCCACAGCGTGCGGGCGATTGCAAGCTTGTCGCGGACCGACAGGTGTTTCACCCGCCAGAGCGGCGGAACCATGTGCAGCGGAGCCGGCAACGATCGCCATGGGAAGAATTCGCTTCGGCGACCATCAGGGCCGAAAAAATGCAGTCCCCGATATTGCGCGAAATGTCCCAAAATGCCGGTGCGGCGGCAAAACTCGAGGAAGTTGGTGCAGCAGCCCATCGCGACATGCTGACAGTGGTCGACAAGTTCCCCGGTCTGCCGATCGACGAATGATCCGGCGCGCCCTCCGAGTCGCCGTTTCGCCTCGAGCAGTTCCACGGCGACTCCTTCGGTCGCGAGTGCCGCTGCGGCAGCAAGTCCGGCCAGACCGCCGCCGACGATGACGACACGAGGAACCGGTTGCATCGGGGATACTTTAGACACGAAAGCGAGTTGACGGGGAGTTGCCACTCAGGTGAGCATCGTCTTGAGGACAATCCACGCCTTGTGGGGCCGCGAGACACGTTGCCGGCGTTCAAACACGGAGTGTGGCGCCCGGGCGATTTTCTCGAGCAGGGCTCGATAGGTGGCATGCATCAGGCGAAACATGCGCCGGCCGCTCCCGGCCAGAAATCGCTGGGCTTCGAGCGAACGATCGTAGTACTCCACCGCACGCGCGCACTCAAACTGAATGAGTTCCAGCCACTCCTCGCTCGGAGTAAGGGGATTTGAGACAGACAAAGGCTGACAGCCGAAACGCTCGAAGTCTTCGCGGGGCAAGTAATTGCGCCCGCGGCCCGCATCCTCCACCAGATCGCGGAGGATGTTTGTGAGTTGAAAAGCGATTCCGCAGTCAATCGCCGGCTCCTGGGCGCGCTCATCGCGACAACCCCAAATCGGCAGACAAGCGAGGCCCACGGCCGAGGCGACATGCAGGCAGTAGTGCCGCAGTTCGTCGAAGGTGGCGAACTCGGCCTGATCGAGGTCCATTTCGACGCCGACGATTACCTGTCGCAAATAGTCCCGGGGAATTTGAAAGCGCGCCGCCGTATCGGCGACGGCCGGCAGGATCATTTGCGCGGACTGGAGGTTGTCTGCGAGCAATACACTTGGTTCCGCGCGTCCCGCGAATGAAGCTTCCAGAGCCTGACGCCAGGCCTGGATGGCGGCCCGCTTCCTTTCCTGCGGCTCGGGACCATCCGCCAAGTCGTCGGTTTGCCGGGCAAAGGCATAGAGGGCCTGCATGGCGCGCCTTTGGTCGGCGGGCAGGAGCCAGAACATGCGAGCGAAGTTCGAGGCCGCCTCGCGCGCCTGGCGTTGGCAGTGCCGATAACTTTCGACCAATTCGCTGTTCATCCGGCCCACCAGGCGCTTGCGAGCAATCGCAACTTGGTCCACTTTCCGACGACTGGTCGGCAGGACCAGACATCGTACTGGCAGCGGCGAATTGCCGCGAGAACCGCTCGCCCACCGCCGAGAAAGAGCCGCACCGCCAGCCGCAAGTCGGGCTGCACGCGATCAACGAGCCTCTCGCCGGTCGCCAAGAGCGACTCGGCCTCATCGACGGCCTGCTTCAGGAGTCGGCGAAAGTCGTCGTCGCAGTGGCCGACCGCGAACTTCTCCTCACTCCACCCGTGCCGGAGGCAAAGCTCTTGCGGCAGATAGACTCTCCCCCGCTCCCAATCGCGGCGCACATCCTGGCAGAAGTTGGCCAGTTGCAGCCCGGTACAAATCGAGTCCGAGAGGACCGCGTTGTCGTCCGTGAGCGACTCGCCCAGGGCGAGGACGATCCGTCCGACAGGATTGGCTGAATAACGGCAGTAGGCGAGTAGCTGGTCGAATGTCGCGTAGCGGAGAGTCGTTTGGTCCTGCCGAAACGCGACGAGCAAATCCGCAAGCGGTTCGCGGGGCAGACGAAAGCAGTGCACCGTGTTTTGCATAGCAACGAACACCGGGTGCCGTGCAGGCTCAGCGGCATACAAGGCGTTAAGCTGCATCTCCCACCAGTCGAGCAATGCCATCGCTTCTGTGGGTCCGGCCGATTCGTCGGCCAGGTCGTCAGCCCAGCGGCAATAGGCGTACACGTTGCACAGCGGCTGATAAAGCCGGCGTGGAAACAGCCGGCTGGCGACGGTGAAGTTCTCATAGTGTGACTCGGCAAGCCTCCGGCAATAGGACTCGGCATCGGCCAGCGACGGCGCCCCGCCGCGCGAATCCGGACCAAATCGGGCCAGTTCCTGTGCCAGGTCCAAGGGATGGCGATCCTTAGGTCAGGTCGAACGCTTCTTGGTAATAGGGAACTTCCACGGTCAGGCCCAAGCGACGGTGTATCTCGTCCGCTAGCGACAGGGCGACCTGCTCTTCGCCGTGCGTGAGAAACACGCGCCGCGGCTTGGTTTCGAAGTGCGAAATCCAACGCATCAGGCCGTCGTGGTCGGCATGTCCCGAGAAGCCGTAAATCTGGGCAATGCGAGCCTTGACGCGGTACTCGCGGCCATGGATGCGGACGTCGCGTTTGCCATCCAAAATCAATCGGCCCAGGGTTCCTTCCCCCTGGTGGCCGACGAATAGAATCGTCGCTTCCGGGCGCCCGATATTGTTCCGCAAGTGGTGTTTGATCCGGCCCGCGTTGCACATCCCCGAGCTGGCCATAATCACGCAGGGTTGTGAAAGTCCATTGATCGCTTTCGATTCGTTAGCCGTGCGGGTCATGGTGAGCCCGGGAAACCGCAGCGGAGGCTCATTCGACTTTAGCATCCTGAGCATTTCCTCGTCCGCGTAAGACTGGAATCGGCGAAAGATTTCGGTGACGTCGACCGCCATTGGGCTGTCGAGAAACATGGGAATCGCGGGAACGCGATTGGCGCGGACAAGTCGGCCTAGGTGATAGATCAGCTCCTGGGCTCTTTCGACCGCGAAGGTCGGAATGACGACGTTGCCGCCCCGAGCCACCGTCTCGTTGATGACCGCGGCCAACTGACTCTCGACATCGCCCGCTTGCTCATGCCGGCGGTCGCCATAGGTTGATTCCATCACGATGTAATCGGCCGCTTTGAGCAGGCTCGGATCACGCAGGATCGGCTTGTTCCATTGCCCGATGTCGCCAGAAAACACGACTCTCCGCGTTTGCTTGTTCTCGGTGATGTCAACCTGGATCATGGCTGAGCCCAGAATGTGGCCGGCGTCGAAGAAGCGCGCCACGATTCCGGGGGCCACGGTTATCGCTTCTCCGTAACCGCAGCTGCGGACGAGGGGAAGCGTCCGATCGACATCCGCTTCAGTGTACAGCGGCTCATAGGGGAATTTGGGACCCCGTCCCTCACGGGCATGCCGCTTCTTTTTGTAACCGATGTCTTCCGCCTGAATTTCCGCCGAATCGCGGAGCATGATTTCAAGCAGAGCGGCAGACGGAATCGTCGTCTGGATCGGGCCGGCAAACCCTTCTTTGACCAATTTCGGCAAAAGACCGCAATGGTCGATATGCACGTGCGTCAGCAGAAGCGCTTCGAGTTCGGCGGCCGGGATCGGCGAGTGGTCCCAGTTGCGAAATTCGAACTTTCGCTCCTGAAACATCCCGCAATCGATCATCACCTGATGGCCGGCCGCCTCGAGCACGTACCGGCTGCCGGTGACCTGACGACTAGCGCCGAGAAAGTGGATTTTCATGGGAATTTGGAACCATCAGCAGGAACAGAGTCCGAAGTGTGCGGGCCTCCTTTGTACCCGCACAAGGTGAAAATTGCAGGGGGAAGCTGATAATGGGAGACAGGGTGACGCACCCGAGTGGCCCCAGCGATTTAGCCGAGGTAGCGGAAGCCTGGCCGCGGCTATCCGCAG
>JALORD010000090.1 GCA_025459145.1 Pirellulaceae bacterium
GGCTGCGCTCCTGGTCGACCTCGAAGAGCAACCTGCTGGCGCGCTGCGAAAACTTGCCACACGGGTCTTCGCCGAGCAGCTCGTCTGCCTCGAAGGGGATGACGCCGCCGAACGCCTGCGTCCCGAGTTTCGCCAGAGCCCGGCCGGACCCATGAAGGTGCAGCACCTGTAATGCCGAGACGCGCGCGAGCGCGTCGTCCGCGGGTGGTACCGCGGGCCTGATGATGGCAGCTAACCCATCGCACCGATTGGAGAGCACGATCATGGCGCCGAAGACGACGAAGGCCGCGACTCCGAAAGCCGCCAAGACCCCCAAGGCCGCCGCGGTTCAGGTGAAGAAGGACGGCAAAGGCCGGTTCTGGATGGTGCCGAAGGAGGGTGTTGCCGAACCGTCCGCGAACCCGTGCACTGTGTAGAGCCGCGCGAACGTAGGCCCGAATGCTAAATCGAACCATGGAATCTGGATCGCTCAAGAGAGTCTGGACCGTCGGCAGCCGACCGAACGGGACTTTAATTCAGTAAGTCCGCTTGCCCCCTATCTATACGACGATTTCAAAAACAGAGAATCGATATGCAGAGGGTGGGCCCTGGGGGAGACGAACTAATCCGTGTGGTGGGTGTGAAGGCATACTACGTGCCAAGCAGCCAGGGAGAGGGGTTGGCGATGGCACTCACCAACATTTGCACAAAACGCGAAGCCGGTGCGCCATCAACGAGGCGATGGTCGAACGTCAGGCTTAGAGTCATTTGCCACTGCGCCACAATCTGGCCATCGTCGAGCACGACCGGTTCTCGGCGGATGGCGCCCAGTCCCAAGATGGACGCTTCGGGCGCGTTGATAATCGGAGTAAACGCATCAATTCCAAATGCACCGAGGTTCGTAATGGTAAATACGGCTCCTTGCATTTCGCCGGCTGTGAGCGTTCCGGCTCGTGCCCGCTTGATCAAATCTCGCGATTGTGCCGCGACTTGAGCGAGGGGTGTGCTTCCCACATCACGTAGGACTGGCACAAGCAGCCCATCCTCGGTATCCACGGCCATGCCGAGATGTAGTTCTCGATCGTTAGGCAGCACAAGGTCGTTTTCTTCCAAGCGACCGGCCAGCTGCAGATGCTGCTTGAGCACCTCGGCGACGAGCTTGGTGAGGATGTCTTGATAGCTCGGAATCAGCGTCGCGCCGCCCATCGATTTGTACTGCTCGCGGAGATTGACCAGGTTGGTAGCGTCCGCTCGTGTCGTAAGTGTCACGGGCACGGTCTGCTGACGACTGGCGACCATCCGCTGCGCGATGACTCGCCGGCGACTGGTGAGTGGAAGTCGCCGAAACTGGCTGGCTGCGCTGCTCGACGACATCCGTTGGGCCTCCGCGGCGCGGACATCTCGTTCCCGGATTCGTCCGCCGGCGCCTGTCCCTGCCAACTGGGTCCAGTCGATAGCCACCTCCCTGGCGACGCGCCTCGCTCGGGGGGTGGCGATCGCTGGGTCCTTGGACTTTTCAACGGGTGCATTGCGATTCTGCACAGAACGAGCACGCTCGACATCCGCCGACAGGATGCGACCCCTGGCGCCAGTCCCGTCAAGCGTCGACAAGTCCACCTCGAGTTCTCGGGCCAGCCGCCGGACCGACGGCGCCGCGGCAGGAGGCGAAGCAGTCTTCGAGCGATCTGAAGCCGCGCCGGCTGGCGTGTTGGTCGGGCCCGGCATCGGCTCATCGGCAGCGACCACAAATCCGATTACCGTTCCGACTTTGACGACACTTCCTGGCCGGGGCGCTGTCGCCGGGATTCGCAGTATCCCCTCATCCACGGCTTCGATTTCCTGCGACGCCTTTTCGCCTTCCAATTCAAAAATGGCCTCGCCGCGGCGCACCGGGTCGCCATCCTGCTTGAGCCAGCGGACGAACGTCCCTTCTTCCATCGACCAACCCAGACGCGGAATCACGATTTCGTGGGGCACGCTTACTCCTTCATTAGCGAACGAATTGCGTCGGCGATGGCTGCCGCCGTCGGCACGACGGCGGCTTCCAAGGATGGGCTGTACGGCGTGGGAGTGAACAATCCGGTCAGGCGACGAATCGGCGCGTCCAGATCGTTGAACCCAGCGTCGCTGACTTGCGCCGCGATCTCGGCCGCAAAACCGCAAAAGGCAGGCGGCTCATCGACGATCAGCAAACGGCCGGTCTTGGCCAGCGAACGCAGGATCGCGTCGGTGTCGAGCGGAGAAACCGTGCGCGGGTCCACTACTTCCACCGAGATCCCCTCTCGTTCCAACTCGTCGCAAATCGACAGCGCGAGTGGCACCATCCGGGCCAGGGCCACGATAGTGACGTCGCGTCCCGGACGGGAAATCGCAGCCCGCCCAAATTCAATTTCGTAGTCTTCGGCCGGCACATGGCACTTCGTCGTCAGGATTTCGCGGTGCTCCAAAAACATGACTGGGTCGTCGCAACGAAGGGCGTGCTTTAATAGCCCCTTCGCATCGTAGGCATTCGACGGCACGACCACGCGCAGACCGGGAACCTGAGCGAACATGGCGTAGTAGCTGCCCGAATGGTGCGTGGCTGCTGAATGCCCGATCCCAATGCAGCCCCGCAACAGAATCGGCATCTTGATGCGGCCGCTCGACATGTACTGCATCTTGGCGATCTGATTCACGATTTCGCCGATCGAATCGAGGATGAAATCCGCGAACATGAAATCGACGACGGGGCGCGTCCCCGTCATCGCCGCCCCACCGGCCAGTCCGACAAAACCACGTTCGGAGATGGGCGTGTCGCATAGCCTCTCGGGACCATAGAGATCGTACAGCCCGGCTGTTGTCTTGAAGTTACCCCCCCGAATGCCGATTCCTTCGCCGAGGACGAAGATCTTAGGATTGACCGCCATTTCCTCGGCGAGTGCTTCGTGCGTTGCTTGTGTGAAGGTAATTTCGCGCCGTGGGACTGCTGGAGTCGCTGGGGGTTGGGAGCGGGTAGGTATTGCGCGACTGGGAGCATAAATGTGCGTCGCGGCGGTCTCCGCGGTGGGTGGCGGGCTGCTTTCGGCAAACTGACGCGACTCTGCGACCAGGGCGGCAATCTCGCCATCGATCGCTTGAACCTGCGACTCGGCAATGCCGAACTCGCGCACCAGGCGGAGCCGGAACGTGGCGATGGGGCAGCGCCGCTTCCATTCCTCGACCTGTTCGCGCGTCCGATAGGTGAAGTCCCCCATTCCTTCGGCATGGGCGCGCGTCCGGTAGGTCTTGCACTCAATCAGCGTCGCACCGCCGCCGGACCGGGCACGGGCTACTGCCTCCGCGGCAGCCCTGGTGACGGCCAGAACATCGTTGCCGTCCACCTCAACGCCGGGCAGGCCGTAGTTGGCCGCGCGGCGTCCTACATCGGGAATGCCGCTGGAATAAGCAAACGGCACCTCGGTGGCGAACTGGTTGTTTTCGCAGATAAACAGGGCCGGCAGCTTCCAGATGCTGGCCATGTTGAGCCCTTCGTGGAACGCCCCGTTGTTGACCGCGCCGTCGCCGAAAAAAGCCACGGCAACGCGACCCGTCTTCAGCAGCTTCGAGCTATAGCCGCCGCCGCAGGCCTGCAAGATGCACGGTCCCACGATGCCGCTCGTCCCCATCATGCCGATTTCGGGCGAAAACAGGTGCATGGAGCCGCCGCGGCCGCGAGAGCATCCCGTGGCGCGGCCAAACAGTTCCGCCATCAGTTCTCGCGGCGGCATTCCCTTGGCCAGCGCGTGACCATGTCCGCGGTGCGTGCTAAACACGGCATCGTCGAGCGTGAGGTGCAGGCACACGCCAGCCGCGATCGCTTCTTCGCCGACATACGTGTGACACGCGCCGTGAATCAGGCCGCGCTGGTGGCACCGCGCGAGTTCCTCTTCGGTCTGCCGGATGATCTGCATCGTCCGGTACAGCCGAAGCAACTGTTCGGCTGATAGTTCAAGCGGTTGGCTATTCATGCGACCCTAAGGCTTATGTTCTTGACGAAACGTCTGGACGCGATGCTGTTCGTGTCCCGGAGTGCCGCCGGCATTCATGGCCATGTTGCCGCCGTCCATCGGAATGATCGCGCCGGTGATCCACGCCGATGCGTCGGACGCCAGGAGCACGGCGAGTCCCATGATGTCCGCGGGCCGGCCCAGCCGTCCGGCCGGAATGCCGCGCAGGAAGCGGCCTTCGAGCGTCGGATCTTCCTGCATGCGGGCCGCAAGGCTGGGATTGGTCACTTGAGCCGGCGTCACACAGTTCACGCGCACGCCCCGATGACTCCATTCGGTGCTGAGCTCGCGCGTCATTTGGATGACCGCCCCCATCGCCATGCTGTAGGCAATATGGCCGCGCCCGAGAGCCGTCGAACTGGCCAGCGAACCGATATTCATGATCGAACCGCTTCCCTGCGCGAGCATCCGCCGTCCCGCTTCCTGGCACATGGCAAACCGTCCGACCACCAGGTTCTGCAGCACGCGGTGCAGGTCGGCGATTGCCAAGTCTTCCGGTTGGGCCAGGTGGCCATCGCCGGCGATGTTTCCCAGAAAATCGACGCGGCCAAACTCGGCATCGACCTGGCGAAACAACTCGGCAATTGCGGCTGGGTCGGAGACGTTCGTGGAGGCGACCAAGGCCTTCCGCGCCAGTGCGCGAACGGTCGATGCCGTCGCCTCAGCACCGGCAAGATTGCGATCCACCAGCACCAGATCGGCGCCGCCCTCGGCAAGGGCAAGAGCCGTCGCTTGGCCCATCCCCTGGGCGGCGCCGGAGACGACCGCAACCTTCCCCGTAAGATCAAACAGTTTGGTTGTCATGATTTACCTGGCAGCACATCGGCTGCTCTTGCGGAGGATTCGGGTACCGCCAGCACCAGCACTGCCCCGGCCAAATGAATCGCCGCCATCGACCACAAACCAAATTCACCCAGGATCGTCGGGCCGAAGAAGCCCCCGATATTCGCCACCGAATTAATCAACGCGATGCCGCCGGCCGCCGCGGCACCGGTCAGAAACGCGGTCGGGAGCGTCCAGAAGACCGGTAACATGCTCATCATGCCGACCTGCGCGAGGCACAAGCCGACAAGTGCGACCACGGGCGATGGGTTCCAGGCGGTCAGGCTCCACCCCACCGCAGCCAGTAGAGCTGCCGCCGTCAGATGTCCGCGCCGCTCGCCTGTGCGATCGGAGCTGATGCCGACAAGTGTCATGCCGATCACTGCGCACAAATGGGGCAGCGCACTTAGAAGTCCAATGTGAAACGTGCTTAGGTCTGTGAATTGAGCCTTAATCAGCTTCGGAAAATAGGCTCCTCCCGCATTGCTCCCCACCGCCACGGTGAAATAGATCGCGATCAGCCACCAAACTCGCCACTGCAAGAGCGCCCTCAGCCGGTCAGCGTTGTGACGCTCTTGCCGCTGCTGCTCCTCCGTTTGCATGTGGGCCACTAGCCATTGCCGCTCTTTCGCGGACAGCCACTGAGCATCCCGGGGATAGTCGGTCAAATAGCCGAGGACAGCAAACCCCATGAGCACCGAGGGAATCCCCTCCAGTAGGAAGAGCCATTGCCAACCGTGCAGCCCGGCGACCGTATCGAGGTACTGCATGATCAGCCCCGAGATTGGATTGCCGAACACGCTGGCAAGCCCAATCGCGAGCATAAAAAAAGCGGTCATCTTGGCCCGTTCTCGATCGGGAAACCAATAGCTCAAGTAAAGGATGATGCCGGGGAAGAAACCGGCTTCGGCAACGCCCAGCAGAATCCGCAGCACATAGAACGACCACGCATCGCGGGCAAACATGGTGAGCGACGAGATCAGCCCCCAACTGATCATGATCCGGGCAATCCACCGCCTGGCCCCCACGCGCCGCATGAGCAAATTGCTGGGAACTTCAAATAGCAGATATCCGACATAGAACATGCCGTAGCCGAGATTGAACGTCTGCTCGCTGAGACCCAGATCGTCCTGCATCTGCAGGCGGGCGAAGCCGACGTTGGCCCGGTCGAGGATATTCAGCAGGTACAAGAGGCAAACGAACGGAATCAGCCGCCAGGCGACCTTTTGCAACGTGGCTTGTTCCGAGCTGATTTCGTTCATGGGCGACCTTTGCCGACCGCATCGACCGTGGCGCAGGAACCCGACCCGTTAGTGCAATACGATGGCCCGGCCGGGTCCACCGTGGCAATCGCGAATTTTGACGGGGGCAAACAGGAAATAGGCTTCGCGATCGCGGGGAATCTGGCCGAGGTTCCAGAGAAACTCGACGCCGACCATCTCACGGCTGCCGAGCGCCCAATAGGTCATCAAGGCGCGCTCTGGATCGACACCCCCCAGATCCGGCGCATCGGTCGCTACACAACGAATCCCCTTACTCTTCAGATACACGATCGCGTCGGGCCCAGGGGCCGGCCAACCCTCGCTCTTCCCTTGTAGTGGATCAGCCCAGACACCTGCATCGTTCGGTCGCGGGCGCAGGTGTTTGTCGAGATGCCCGGTATGAAACAGCACCACGTCGCCGGGCTGCAGATCGCCGTGGGCCTTCTCGTATTCCCGCAGGTGAGCCGGAGTTATCTCGGGTGAAGCGGGCCACGACTTGGAGGCCGTGCTCCCCACAAGCGGCCGAACGTCAACCACGCGCGCCGGCCCGCACGTCCAATCGAGTGGAACCTGCTCGGTGGTCAGCGAACTGGTGCCGCGCGGCCCGTACTTCTTCTCAAAGTCGATCAGCCAGCCGCGGACTTCGGGTGCATAGGCCGGCTGAGCGCCTTCCGGCGGCAGGGCAAATGAAGGGGGGACAAGATGCGTGCCCGCCATCGAATCCATCAGATGCGCGTGGTGCCACAGGTCGAGGTACTCGGAGTACAGAAAGTCGATCTTGAGATAGACCTGCCGATGCTGGCCGGTGCCAATCCCGGGGGACATAAGCGGAATGTCGGGCGAGAGCGTGGGGGAGAGATCAACTGCCCGTTTGTTTTTGACGGACTCAATCAGTCGCTTCGGCAATTTACCCCCGACAATTGAAAACGCCCGCCCTTCGCCATACGGGCCCCCTTGGTGCTTGGGTCCGAGCATGCAGTAGAAAGCCCCAGTCGGCGGCAGGGCACTCAGGTTCGTCGCGCTCTCCGTCCAAATCATCCCGTGCTTCAGCCCCGCGTAGTGCGTCGGCTCGGCCAGATCCGGCAGCGGGCCCATGCTGGCGCTGTCGGTCCCCAGCGCCATGACGCCGCGCGTGGCCAATAGCTCCATGCAGGCTGGATCGGGATCAGGATAGCCGGGACTCTTGCGATCGAGCACATCCGCGATAAAGCGGCTCCCCTCCGGTAACGGTTTGTAGTACCTGTCGGAGTATCCTGAACGAAAGAGCACCACGTCGCCGAAGCGAACAGGCCGATGTTGCTTCTCAAAGCGCTCGACGTGCTCCGGCTTGACGAGGGGACTGACCCCCTTGGGCGCCTGGTCCAAAAGGTCGTGAACATCGACGACGCAAGCTTCGCCGCCAAATTGCCACGCTTCGATCTTGTCGGTGTAGGCCAAGCCGAGCGGCCCGGATTTCTCGCGATTGAGATCGGGCCGGGCGACCGAGTGGGGCGGCACGTCCAACTGCGTACCGGTATTGCCGTCGATCAGCAGCACGTCGATGTTGTAGGCGGAGTCAGGGCCGATCGTTCGCTGATGGGTGAGCTGAAATCGGGGAAACGGAGCCGACGGCCAGGTGCAGGGGAGGTCAGGCGCGATGAGCAGCGAGTGATCGACGAACTTCGTGGTGGCATCGCGCGACTGGGCCAAAAGCGGGCAACTCGAACCAAGCAGGAGCAGGATCGCGATGAGCGGTCCCTGAAACGACCAGGCAGGAATTTCGGATCGCATGGCTGAAAAACTCCTGGCGGGATGTTGGAACGACGGAAACTTCGAGCGACCCTCAAGCGGGCTGTGTGGACCATGCCCAAGGGATGCCGACTTGGATGGCGGTTTGCGACAGCTTTTCGACGACATCAGCCGGCAGTTCGATTCCGTTCGTTGGGGCCTGCCGTCGCAGCCGCCATTCTCGCTCGCCGGGAAGCAGGACTCGCTCGAAGCCTGCGGCTGTCGCGGTCTGATGAATCTCGTCGATGAGTCGGCGGTGGCGCTCTGCGAACTGTTCGATTCGCGGTACCGCCGTTGCGACATACCCGCCCCCGGGAGTTTGCGGAGATAACCCGCGAGCAGTTTCGTCCCGTACGTAAACACGCCCATGGCATCGGTCGTTACCAACGCTTGGGCGGTCGTCTCCGCATCGGCACGCGACATGCCGACCTTGCCCAGCGCGGCAAGGCAGAAGGTTTCGAGAGACTCGATCGTGACGAGCATGGGAAAGATTGGGTTACAACTTCTGCGCGGCAGCCGATCTGCGCTGATAAAAATGAACGATCCGCCGAACGCCTTCCTCCAGCGTCGTCGCTCGCCAGTCGGGGAAGAGTTCCGCGATAAAGTACGGCCTGGTGGGGATATTGGGGGGAATGGTTGGTCCATCGACTGTGATCCGCGCGCCCGTGCCGGGGAGGACGCGATCGATCACTTCGACAAACTCTTTCGTCGTGGCAAGCTCGCTCGGCAGATCGACAACGGTCGCGCCCGGAGGCGTTTCGATTGCTGCTCGAACGAAGGCGCGGGCAACATCCTCGACATAGTCGTAGCCGACGCGGCCCTGGAAGTTAATTGAGTACGGCTGGCCCTTCGCGGCCGCCCGCACCGCCAGCGATGGCCCGGCAGTCAATCCCGCCGTTCGCTCTGGGCCATAGACGACGTGCGGCCGAATGCCGATTGATGCAATGCCAAAGTGACGCCAATACTGCTCGGCGATCAAGTCCACCGCCATCTTGAAGGCCCCATAGAACGAGGGTGGTCGATTGTCGGCGGCCGTTACTTCCAGCGAGCCATCGTCAGCTTCGGGACCATAAACGGCATAGGAGCTGGCGTAAGACAACCCTTTGATCTTTCCGGAGCTCACTCGGGCTAACTCAAACACGGCCACGCTTCCCAGCACATTCACCTCGCAGCCAGCATACGGGTCTTCCTGGCAGTGAGGTGTGAGTAGCGCCGCCAGGTGAATGATGTGCGCGACGTCGTGCTGGACAGCCGCTTGTTGCAGTCGTTCACGGTCGAGCAGGCTCCCCGCGATGCATTCGATCTGTCCAGCCTGTGCGCCTAAAACTCGCTGCCAACGTTCGTCGTTCCTCGAAACGTCGAAGACAATGGGCCGCATCCCGCACGACAACAATTCGCGCAGCACCCAACTGCCAATGAACCCCCCGCCACCGGTAACCAGGACAGCGTCGCTCATTGGACCTTTGCGCCGACTCCGTTCACGACGTTGGGCAGCGGCTCGCCTCGCAAGGCGATTGCGGCCAGGTTAGCTGCCGTCTCACGCAATTTGCGCACGGCAGGGACGCTGCACGAGGCGATGTGCGACGCCAAGATCACATTGTCTAGTTTCAGAATCGGATGATCCGCGGGAATTGGCTCCGGCGTGAACACATCGAGTGCCGCAGCGGAAAGTTGCCCGCAGTGCAGCGCGTCGGTCAGGGCTGCGGAATCGACGAGGTCGCCGCGGGCCACATTGATGAGAATCGCTCCGCGTTTCATCAGTGCGAGCGACTCGCGATTGATCATCTGCCGCGTCTGGCGAGTTGAAGGACAATGCAACGTGATTACGTCCGACAGCGACAAGAGGTCCTGCAGCGCAACGGGCTGGCAACCGGCTTGCTCGATCTCTCGCGGGGCGACGACCGGATCGTGTACCAGCAGCCGGCATTTGAACGGCCGCAGCCGAGCACCCACTTCGCGGCCAATGCGCCCGAATCCGACGATTCCCACCGTCAGATCGCGTAGCGAACACATCCGATCGAGGGGCGTTGCCAGTCCCCATTTTCCTTCGCGCACGCGCTGATTGTTTGGCAGCACCTGCCGGGTGGTCGCGAGAATAAAGGCGAGAGTCTGGTCGGCCACTTCGTCAATGCAGTAGTCCGGCACGTTGCAGACCGGAATGCCGCGAGCCTTCGCCGCATCGAGATCGACGTTGTCCACGCCGATGCCATACCGCACGATCACCAGCGCTTGGCGCAGACTGGCAATGACGTCGGCGTTGACCGGGGCAAACTGGGTCACGACCGCGTCGGCATCGGCCACCAACAGCGGCAACTCGGCCGCGGGCCGCTTCTCTTTCCAGGCAATGATTTCATGGCCTAGGGGTCGAAGGATCCCTTCCTCAATGTTGAGGTCGGGAAACGAATAGTCAGTGATCGCGATTTTCATCGGGGGAGCGATGGATGCGCGTTGACGGAAATTCAGATTGTCAGACAATCTAATCATTCGCCAGTTCGGGCGTCAATTGTTTGTGAGACCGGTTATGGACTCCACCACCGAACGTGCCAAACTTCGCGAGGTCGTCGCCGAGCGGCTCAAGGCGCTCATTCTCGAGGGGAACCTCCAATCAGGTGACCGCCTGCCGACGGAAACCGCCTTGGCAGCGAAGTTTGGCATCAGCCGTTTGAGCCTGCGCGAGGCGACCAAGTCGCTGGAGTTCCTCGGCATCGTCGAGGCGCGTCCCGGTCGAGGGCTAACGGTGGGCCGCGTGAACATGGAACGCGTGACCGAGTACCTGGGTTTCCATCCCGCCCTTCACGACATTTCGCCAAAGGAGTTGATTGAGACCCGCTTGCTCATCGAAACCGGCGTTCTGCCGCGCGTCGCCTCGCGGATGAAGCAGGATGGTTCGGTGTACGAAAAGTTGAATGCGATCAACTCCGACTTGCGCCAAACCCGGACGCTGACGCGATGGGTCGAACTCGACATTGCGTTTCATCGCGAACTCGTCGGCGCGAGCGGATTGCCGCCGCTCATGGCGTTCACCGACGTTCTGGCCGTCTTCTTTCGACGATTTCGCGAGAGTGTAAAAAAGGCCGAGTGGGCGACTGGCATCGCCAGTCATCAGCGAATTATCGATGCACTCCAGGCGGATCGCGTCCGCGAAGCCGATCAGGAGTTGCGGGCACATATTGCCAGTCATCACGAGCGGCTGAATGCTCGATGAGTCCCCGAATGACGGATTCATCTCCGGACGGCCACCCTCGCCGTTAACGGCGAGCTTGCAACCAGCTGCGAGCTAGTGCAGTTACACGATGGAGAAGCGTGGTTAATGCTCGTGCGGGTGGTGCAGGGCGTCGTTGACGTCTTGGCCGGTGACGAGAGGCTCCGATCGGCCGAGAGCTTGCCGCTGCTGGCCCTGGCCCATCAGAAACTCGGGCACACGGCGGAGGCCCAGGTTGCGTTCAGTAGAATCGGCACCAACGACGAGATGATGGATGCGTGGTCGCGCGAAACCCTTGTGGAGGGCGGTTGAAAATAGCGGCGCACGGGACTGGTGGCTCTGCGAATTGGCAAGATGGGGGCGCGCGACTTCATCTTGCCCTGCTTCGCAGGCAGGCCCAGGAGTGCGATCCAACGTGGATGTGTGATAAGAGGTCCGGCAACAGGTGTTGACGGGCCAGTTGAGCCTGCGCGCGGCAATGAAGAAGTATGGCCTCGGCTGCAACACGCTGAAGAAAATCTTGTCGCATACCGAACCGCCGGGCGACCGCACGAGCCAGCCGCGGACGAAGCGGTAGCTGGAGCCCTAACCACCAGTTCACCTGCGTTGCGACGACGGGAGCATTCGCCTCTTTGATCGCCAGGCGGGACGTCTCCCAGTGCGCTAGACCTCGCGGTCGTCGCGACACTGAATTCGCCGCGAGGAGGCCCCAGATCTATTGCGTCGGTAGCGCCGCGTGGGTCGCAGCCTCACGGAGCAGACTGACGGCGGTCTCGACCAGCATCTCACCGGCACCCGGTTGCAGGGCCGAGTTCGTTACTTCGTAACTGCCACCGGCGTAGGCCGCACGGTGCGGGATGTAAATCGTCTCGACCGCGTTGGAGAGTTCGATCAACATTGTTGTGCGAAACGGCGACGCCCGCTTGATTGCCAGGCCCAGGTCCACAAAGACTTCGCCCGGCAGGCAGACGATCGCCACGTCGCGACCCACGGTGAACACCGTGACGTCCACCGGGAGTGAAGGACCGGTCCCGGCCAGCGACCTGCTGAGCCCCCAGGTGATGTGCTCGACCGTCTTCGCATGAGGCTGGGGATGACGGAACTGATCCAGCATCAGCCTCTTGTAGGCAGTGACGTGTTCCAGGAACTCGACTTGCTCCTGGTTCCGGGCCAGACTCAGGATGGCGATCGCCCGCTCGACCTCCTGCGGTGATGCGTCCTGGAGCGGCAACCGGACGGTTTGCGATTTCACGAACAGTGGTGTGGGCCCAGGCGATTCGAGTCGGTCGAGTTGCTTCGCAATCGAATCCCCGATCGAGCGGCCGATGAAATCAGCCTTGTTGCGCGGGCTCCCCGAGGGGTCCACATGATTGATGTCGCCGCAGCAGCCCGTGCCAAAGATCGAGATCACCTCGGGACCGACAGCCTCGCGCAGCGTTCGCTCAATGAAGTGCGGATAATCGGCGCTCCAGCGAGTTCCGCCGACCGTATCGAGGTGCAAAGCGAAGTTGCTGAGCACGCCACGCGGCTTGCCTCCGTCGGCATCGTCGATCACCAGGATGCCAATTTCTGGATCGATCGGTCCGGCAGCGCGAACCACGTCTGGATTGGCGAGGTTCATCCACGTCCGAACGCTGCCGTCACGCATGACGAAACGCCGGTTGAACGCGACGGGCGTCTCTTGCTTGGCCACACCGGCCCGGAGACGCGCGGGGACGGCTGCCGCATGCGCACGGGCAATGGCGTCGACCGGTCCGGCAATCAGTTTCTCAATATATTCAGCACGCAGCGTATCCTGTCGTTCGCCCCCCAAGTACAGGAACAACTCCTTCATGTAATCCGGCGCGGTATGCGAGTGGGTTGCCGAGACGACGATATTCGATGCGGGGATTCCCGTCTTCTCCGATGCCCGCTTGCGAATCTCGCGCGAGAGGTCGGTGGCAATGCCAATCAAATCGCACACCACGAGCGCCCCTGCCGTCTCCCCCTCGACCAGCACGATCGCTTTGGCTTGGAGCGGATCGATCGTTCCTTCCGCCAATCGTTCGTGGTAATACCCCGCCATCGGAAAACCCACCGGCGGCGTAATGTCCACTTCGGCAACGCCCACTTTCAGTAAGTCAGGCGCCTCGTTCGCGCCAGCAATCGCTGCCGTGATCACGGTCAGCAGGGCGACAAGGAGTGACGTTCGAAGGATTCGCGTCGACATTTGGCCCTCTCTAGAGCACGAGTTGCGTTGGCCCAGTGTCTGCCGGCGACAACCATTACGGAAGATGTCGCATCGGTTCGATCCGTATCGACCCTTCCATAGGTCCGGAGTTTGCCGGGACGACGACCCACCCCTCTAAGCGTAACAAGCCATTTTGGGCACGCGAGCCTGGGTAACCTAGGAGAAGCGGGCAGGGGAGCGCGGGGCGGATGCCCGCCCCTCCGGAAAATCGACCCGGCAACAAGAATTTATGCTGCGCCCAGTGTACGATGGCCGC
>JALORD010000495.1 GCA_025459145.1 Pirellulaceae bacterium
TTTGCCGGCGGCTGCGCGTTTGTGCTGCTAGCGTCGACGTACCTGTTCGTCGGTTTGTGGCTGATTCTCGGCGCTCGCCTGGGAATCTGGGAGACGCGGCTCCTGTGGTGTATTCCGATCTACGTGGTAGCGTTTGCCGTGTACTACTCGGTGACGGCGTTGGCAGGGTTGATCTGGAGGAACACGATTGTCGCGGTAATCGTCACGATGTTGTTCTGGGTGGTCTGCACATTGGTAGGCTGGGGAAAGGAATCGTTCGAGAACACGATCCGCCGCTACCGGATTGCCCGCGTGGTTCCCGCCGGAGACAAGATTGTCTGCTGCGACGAGCTCAACACGCTGCTCGTCTGGGACCAGGTGGCAGAACAGTGGCAGCCGCTCTACACGTCGCGGCAGCACGAAGAAATACGGATGGCGATGATCGCCGTCGCTCCCGAGGGCGTGTTTCGCTTTCCCGAGCCGGTGACCGGCCCGGTTTACGATCCGGCGAACGACCAAGTGGTCGCCGCCAGCGTTTCGCTCCGTTCGTTTGGCCGGAAGATGCTCTTCGCGGCGCAGTACAACGGCTCGCAGTGGAAGCTGATCGAAGGGGGCCCTGCACCCGGGCAGCCGATCGCAATGCTGACTTCGCCCGAGCGGCCGCCGCTCTTGGTCGCCAATGGCGCCATGGAACAGATCACCCGCGATCTGTCGGGAAAAGTGGTGAAGCTGCATCTCCCCGGACTCAGTGTGCCGCTCTCGCAGCCAAAAGCCCTCACGAACGTCACCCCCGATCCGATTCCCTTTTGGGGTTCTCCTGCCGATGCGGCTCAGGATCCCGTTTCGGGCCGCGTGGCCGTCTACAGCCGCGGGAGTATCGAACTGTTGTCGCTTCCCGCAGGAGGCCGGCGATTTGTATCGGAACTGCGGAAGAGCGTGTTTGCCGACGATTCGGAGGCAGCGCTTGTCGCCCTCGGAAGCGGCACCTGCGCCGTGGCCCGGCAGGACGGCTACTTGCACCTGCTCGACGACCAGACGCTGGCCGAGCAGGACCGCCTTGCAGTCGAACCCGGGCAACAGCCGCGGGCGCTACTGCTGTCACCCGATGGGAAGACGCTGGCGATGCTGTTTCATAGTGGCGACCTGCGATTGGTCGATCTCGCCAGCCGGAGAGTGACGAAGGCTCCCGTCGGGGGGCAGGGAGACATTTCGGCGATTGCTTACCTGCCGGATGGACATCTCCTGGCGGCCGACCGGGCGACGCGGGTGCGGGAATACGAACTCCCCTCAGGCCGGATCGTGCGAACGCTGGCCTCGAAGCTCGAAATTCAGGAGCAGGTCTACTACTACGGCATTCGGCCGCTGTATTTCATTGCCCCCAAGCCACGTGAGTTCTACCGGACAGTGCAGTACGCCCTGACCGATCAGGAGACGACCAAGTCGGCCCAGGGGGACACGCTCGCCGGCGCCCAGAAGAAACTCAATCCCTGGGCCCCGGTCCGCAGCAGCCTCGTGTTTCTCGTGCTGTCGCTGGGCGTGGGGTGCCTTTACATTTCGCGGCAAGAGTTCTGAGATTTTGCCGGGGCAAAGCCTGGCGAGCTCGATCGCCAGAGCGCGGGCAAAAATGTTGCCGCGCGAGCCGGCAAATCGGCGTCGTCTGCTTCCGCGGGTCGATCCCCGCTCGCCATCTTGTGCAACAGCCCGCAGGAGCACACGCTAAAGACAACTCTGGGAGCGACAACTATGCGTATTTGGCACGGGACTCCTTACCCCTTGGGCGCGACTTTCGACGGCGCGGGGGTGAACTTTGCCCTCTTTTCGGAGCATGCCACCAAGGTCGAGCTGTGCCTCTTCGACTCGCCCGAGGCGACGCAGGAATCGCGGCGCGTGGCGTTGCCCGAACGGACGTACCGGGTCTGGCATGGCTATTTTCCGGACTTACGCCCGGGCCAGGTCTACGGCTATCGGGTTCACGGCCCCTATGATCCGCATCTCGGGCACCGCTTCAATCCGCAGAAACTGCTGCTCGATCCTTATGCCAAGGCGATCGCCCGCGATCTGGTGTGGGACGATACGCTCTTCGGCTATCCCGTCGGCGGCCCCCACGCGGACCTGGTTCCCGACGAGCGCGATAGCGCGCCGTTTGCACCGCTCGGGCAAGTGGTCGATACGGCGTTCACTTGGGGCAGTGACCACCCGCCCCGCACTCCGTGGGAAAAGACGATCATCTACGAAATGCACGTCAAGGGTTTCACCAAGCTAATGCCCGGCGTGCCCGATGAGCTGCGCGGTACTTATGCGGGAATGGCCAGCGAGCCGGCGATCAAGCACCTGACGAGCCTGGGAGTCACGGCGGTAGAGTTGCTGCCGATTCAGTATCACGTCGACGAGCGATTTCTTGTCGAGCAGGGGCGAGTCAACTACTGGGGCTACAACACGCTTGGCTTTTTCGCCCCCAGTCCGCGGTACTGCTCGACGCCCGATCCCGACAAAAAGCTGCACGAATTCAAGGCGATGGTCCGCTCGCTGCATGCAGCCGGGATCGAGGTGATTCTCGACGTCGTCTACAACCACACCGCCGAGGGGAACCACCTGGGGCCGACGCTCTCGTGGAAAGGGGTCGACAACCACAGCTACTATCACCTGAGCCCCGAGGACCAGCGGTACTACATGGACTTCACGGGCTGCGGCAATACGCCCCGCACTCGCCATCCGCGCGTGCTGCAGTTGATGATGGACAGCCTGCGGTACTGGGTCACCGAAATGCACGTCGACGGGTTCCGGTTCGACCTCGCCGCGACGCTCGGCCGCGATTTCCGCGAGGTGGACCACCGCAACGCGTTCTTCAATATTATTCACCAGGACCCGATTCTGTCGCAGGTCAAGTTGATCGCGGAGCCGTGGGACGTCGGTCCTGGCGGCTATCAGGTCGGGCAGTTTCCCGTGATCTGGACCGAGTGGAACGGCCGCTATCGTGACTGCGTCCGGAAGTTCTGGAAGGGGGACGGTGGACTCACCAGCGAGTTCGCCACGCGGCTGGCCGGCAGCAGCGACCTGTATCAGGACGACGGCCGGCGACCGAGCGCGAGCGTCAACTTCATCACTTGCCACGATGGTTTCACGCTGGCGGACCTCGTGAGCTACAACGAGAAGCACAACGAGGCCAACGGCGAGAATAACCGTGACGGGGCCAACGACAACGAAAGCTGGAACTGCGGCGCGGAGGGGCCGACCAGCGACCCAGCGATCCTCGAACTGCGGGCCCGGCAGCAGCGCAACTTCCTGGCGACGCTGCTCCTCTCACAAGGCGTGCCGATGCTCTTGGCCGGCGACGAAATCGCCCATTCACAGCAAGGCAACAACAACTGCTATTCGCAGGATAACGAACTGACGTGGCTCAACTGGGAACTGAGCCCCGAGCAAGAGGCGCATCTCGCATTTGTCCGCCGCCTGCTCAAGATTCGCCGCGAAGAACCGACGCTGCAGCGCCGCCGCTTTTTTCATGGACAGCCGATCTTCGGCACCAACGTGAAAGACATCTACTGGCTCGACAACCAGTTCCACGAAATGACCGACGAAGCGTGGAACGCCGGCTTTGTGAAGGCCCTGGGGGTCGTGCTGATCGGCCACAACGACGACACCAACGAGCGGGGAGAACCGATCGTCGGCGACAACCTGATGCTCCTTTTGAACGCCCACTGGGAACCAATCGAATTTAATTTCCCACGCGTCGAGAGCATCGTCGACGACTTCGAGCGGCTGTTCGACACTGCCGAACCGGCGCTTCCCCCAACGCAGGTCGATGTCAACAAGCCCTACGTCCTCATGTCGCGCACGACGGCCCTCTTCCGCTGGACGCTGGCCCATCACCGGCGGCGGGAGGAGCCGACTTAGACACGCTGACCCGTCGCGCAGGGGTAGGGTCGAAAGCGGGCGCGGCGATGGAGGCGATGGCCGCGATCAATCCGCCAGTTCGGCCACGGCACGGACGATGTCCAGCGACGAAA